>JAAFHJ010000179.1 GCA_013298325.1 Myxococcales bacterium
GCGGCGGCTTTTTCCGCTAAGGGGCGGCGGGCCCCTGTGGAAGTGGGCCCGCCGTCTCTCGCGACGCCTCCGCCAGCGAATTTGCTGGCGGTCGCGAACGGACGGGCCTGTCGCATTGGGCCCGCTGTCTCTCGCGAACGGACGGGCCCTTCTAGGGCGTTCCCCCTGCCTCAAGGGCGTGAATGGCGGCTCCGACCGCCTTCGCCATCTCTGTGCAGGATGCATCTTTGTGGGCGAGGATCGCCGCGACGACGACGCGCCCCGCCGGTTCGTGGCCGGGCCCCTTGCAGAAGGTGGCCATCTCGGCGTCGGTCTTGCGGGGGACTTCCTTGTCCTTCCGGCAGGCGTCCTGCTGAATTCGTAAAGCCATTCGGCAGTTTACAAACTCGCGCGGGCGCTTGCTCTCGTCGTCGACGGCCTGTCCCGCTTGGGTTCCCGCGGGGGCCGTCGTCGACGGGGGGCTCCCCGAACAGCCGACGAGCGCCCCGAGGAGCACCACGAACCGGATCACGGGGGCGTTACTTTGCAACCGGGAGTCGCTTCTTGCCACCGGGGCCGCCGCTGCGGTCGATCTGGAAGTCGTCACCATCGCTCGCCGCCATCGCTTCCGCCTTCGCGCCGACGACCTTTAGGAGCGCCTCGGCGAGGGCGACGAAGGAGGCTGCTACGGCCCCCTCCGGCGCCGCCTTCGTGACCGGCGTCCCCTTGTCGCCCCACTCGCGGACCGACGGATCGATGGGGAGCGTCGCCAAGAGGGGAGCCTTCGCGAAGTCGGCGACCGCCTGGCCGCCCCCCTTGCCGAAGAGCTCGTGGCGGATGCCGGCGGGGTCGATGAAATAGCTCATGTTCTCGACAATGCCGAGGATCGGAATCGAGACCTTCTCCGCCATAGAAACCGATTTGAAGACGTCGTCGGTCGCGACCGCCTGCGGCGTCGTCACGACGACCGCCCCGGTGATCGCCATCTTTTGCGAGAGGGTGAGCGTGACGTCTCCGGTGCCGGGGGGGAGATCAAGCACAAGGAAATCAAGGGGTCCCCAGTTGACGTCGCCGAGGAACTGCTGGAGCGCGCCATGGAGCATCGGCCCGCGCCAGATGACCGCCTGCTTCGGGTCTTCCAAAAGAAACCCGATACTCATCAGCTTGATGCCGAAGCGCTCGAGGGGTTCAATCGTCTTTCCGTCCATGGAAACAGGCCGGCCACCGACGCCAAACATCGTCGGAATCGAGGGGCCGTAGATGTCGGCGTCGAGGAGGCCGGCGCGAAAGCCCAACCGAGAAAGGGCCATCGTGAGGTTGGTGGCGACGGTGCTTTTTCCGACGCCCCCTTTCCCGCTCATCACGAGGATCACGTTCTTCACGTGGGGGAGCGGATCGTTGGCAGAGATGGCGCGGGCGACGAGCGGGGCTTCCGAGGACATTGGTGCGGCGCTTAGTACGAAGCGGCGGCTACGGGAAACGATCCCTCCCACGGGCGCGGCCCGAAGTCGGCGTCGCGTTCACGCGCGAGAATCCGTGCGTTCGTCAGGACGCGCTCGAGAAACGCTTTTCGAAACGATTCCGTATGGATGCGACTGGCGAGTAGGTGGATGCGGCTGGCGGCAGCGGCGACGAGCTCGGCCGCTTCTGCGCGCTTGCCGGCGGCAGCGAACGCTTCAATCATCGCCAAGCGGGCGAGTTCGTCGGAGGCAAGCACACGCCCGTCTCGGGCGAATGTCCGTGCGACGTGATCGGCGACGACGAGCGCCTCTTCCGCCTGGGGGCCGCCGCGCGCGGCGAGGGCAAGGGCGACGAGCGCATAGAGGCTCGTCTGCGTCGGGAGCGGCATCGGAAGCGCTGCAAGTGCACGCCGGGCGTGCGCCTCCATTTCCTCAAATTCCAAACGATACCAGGCCGATGCAGCCCGATAACCCCAGGCGATCGCGAGCTGTTCGGCGGGGCCGTTCGCTTCGAGGACCGGCACGAGACGATCGAGCACGTCGGCCGCGGCGGAAAAACGTGCAGTGCGCACATAAACGAACGCAAGGTGCAGGTTCGCTTCGCGCTCGAGCGGGGCAAGACCGAGGCGTCGGGCGTCGGCGATCGCCTGAACGAAGTTCTCTTCGGCGCGGTCATGGAGACCGAGGCGGAGCGTGGCGGTCGCGAGCGCGATCCGAGCCGCCGCCGCCGAGCGGACGTCGCGCGTCTGTTCTCGGTAGGAAATCGCGCGCTCCAAGGCCGCCAGCGGCTCCTCGGGCGAATCGGTAAATTGGGCCCGGAGGACGCGCCCGAGCGCAAATGCCGCATCGAGGGCGGCCGGATCGAGATCGCCGCGGACCGCCAATTGTTCAAGGCGATCGAGGCGATCGACCGCCTTCGCTTCGCCGATCGCGAGGAGTCTCTCGGTCACGCGGGCAGCCCCAACCACGGCGACGAGCGTCAGCGGCGCGAGCGGCTCCAGCGGGGCCCGCTCGCCGATCGCTACGATGCCCGCACGATCGCCCCGTGCAGCGGCCGCCCCTGCAATTTCCCCGGCGGCGCGGTGGAAGGCAGGCGTCCCCGGTGCGGCGAGGGCAAAGGCGGCCTCCGCGTGGGTGCGGCGAAGAGCGTTGTCGCCGCTCCAATGGCCGATGTCGGCGAGCAAGAGGTGAATATCGAGGGGGGTGAAGCTCTCCGCACGCCCGGCATCGCCGGTTGCGAGGGCGAGCCCCTGCTCGGCGAGCGTCCGTGCAGCGCTGAAGGCATTCCCTTCCAGAGCCGATCGTGCCGCCCGCCCGAAGAAGACGGCCGCCCGTTGGGGGAGCCCGGCCCGCAAGAACTGCTCGGCGACGAGGGAGGGGGCGATGTCGGCGCGCTGGGCGAGGAATTCGGCAGCCCACCGGTGCCCTTCGTTCCGGTCTTCGTCGACGACGGTCGCGTAGGCGGCGGCGCGGAGGAGCGGGTGGCGAAACCGATAGGCGTCGTTGCGGGTGGACGAACTCGGGGGGCCGGTCTTGGTGAACCGCGGCGACTCGGGGGTCGACGGGGTCGAAACGCGGACGCTCGGCGACAGCAGCACCGGCGGCACCGTGCGAATGCTCGGCACCAGCGACGCCTGAATGCTGAGGGAACCCGTCCGGTTGCGACCACCGGCGGATTTGCTGGGAGCGCCGTCGCGAGAGGCGACGGGCCCACTAGAACTGGGGCCGAGGTTGGGAGGCGCCCCTTCGAGGGGCGATGCCTGTTCGAGGAGCGTCGCCGAACTCGGCGGGCCGATCGGCGCGAGGATTTCCTTGGCGCAGAGCTCTTCCGTCGTCGCGGCGAGCACCGTCGCCGAGAGGTTGGGGAGCAGCGCGCGGAGGCCTGCTTCCGGCACGGTGTCGCCAAAAAAAGAGGCGACACGCAGCACCCGGCGCGCCTCCGCGGAGAGCCCTGCGAAGCGTGCCTCCAGGATCGCGACGAGGCTCTCGTCGGTGGTCGAACCGGCGACGACCGCGTCGGGGTGGCGCGCCAACTCTTCCAAATAAAAGGGGTTTCCCTCGGCTTGCGCGAGGATACGCTCCACGATTTCTTCCGAGACGGGCGCTTCCGCCTCCTCCCCTTCCAAGAGCGCCGCGAGCAGGCGGGCCGCCGCACGGCGGGGGAGTGGAAGGAGCGGCACCTCTAGCGGGGGATCCGCGTCGCTCGGCGGGGCGCTCGGCCGCTCGGACGCCGACGGAAAATCGCGGCCGGCCAGCACGAGAAGCACCGAACTGGGGACCGTCGTTGCAAGGTGCTCGACGAGGCGCAGGCTCGCGGCATCGGCCCACTGAACGTCGTCGATGAAAAGAACCAAGTTCCCGCCAGCGGCCGCCGCGGCCGAGGCCTCCGCCGTCACAAATCGTACGACGGCGTCCTGAAGGAGGTCCCCCATGAGTCGGGGGCTGGTGCGGGCCGCTCGGAGCTCAGGGGAGACGTCGTCCGGGAAGGGGACTCGCGCAAGTTCTCCTAAAAATTCAGCCACATCGGCGGCGGCGGCGCCGTCAAGCACGCGTGTCACGCGGTAGATGATCTGGTCTTGCTTTGTGGCAAGCGGATCGTCGTCGTGGAAGTCGGCGGCGCGGCGGACGAGATCGGCAAGCACGTGAAGGGGGGAACCGCTCTGCTCCCCGGGGGCGAGGGCTCGCGGCGACCCGAAGCCTCCGTCGGCGGTGGCGCGGAGCACGACGGCTGGCGGGTGGGCGCGCGCGAGGAACTCCTCCACGAGGCGCGTCTTTCCGAGGCCGGCGCCGCCAAGCACGCGCACGAGCCGCGGCGCCTCTTCCGCGAGCGACTCTGCGTAGGCCCCTTCGAGGGAGGCGAGCTCCCGCTGGCGTGCAACAAACGGCTCGCTGCGCGTCGTGCGGCGCTCCCGGGCCCGCGGCGCAACGTCTTCGAGCGAGGGGGGGAGGCCCGCCTCGGTCGCTGCGAGGAGGTAGAAACGCTCCCGGTCGCCCATCCGCGGCGCACCTGCTCCCGTAGCTGCATCGCTCGCGTCGGCCCAGCGGCCGAGCGGCTCCGGCGTCGCGAGTTGGAAACGTCGCGAAGCGGTGGTGTCGGCCTCGAGGAGGCGCGCGGTCATGGCGTCGAGGACTGGCGCGAAGGGGAAGGGGTCGTCGACGTCGTCGGCGTCGCTCGGGGCGCTGCGAAGCAGGCGGGCGACGCGGTCGAGGAGATCGCCGAGGCCCCGTTCTGGGCGCGCCTCGCCGTCGCTCGCACCGAGGAAGCCGGTCGCGAGCGCGACGCGGCGATCGGGCGATCGGGACGCGACAAGCGCGGCGAGCTGAGCGGCGATCCGCGCCTGCGCCGATGCCGAACCGCGACCGGTGACCGTGTAGAGAAGCGACCCATCGGCGAGCAGCGTCACCTCGGCTTGAAAGCCTGAAGCGATCGATTTTGCTTCCAAAAGACGCGACTCGTCGCTTGCGCGGTCGGCCAGCGCGACGACGGTGGCGGCGTCGATCGGGGCATCTGGGGAGCTGCTCACCCGTTTGCGGCGCGCGGAGATCACAATGCTTGCCACGCGCCGCTCATCGACGGCGAACCGGGGGCCGATCGCCGCGCCGCTCATCGAGGAGGGCGGCGGCGGAAGGACCGAGAGCCGCGTGAGCGTGTCCAACACGGCGGCCCCGTCGGCGGGGCGCTCCAAGGGGTCTTTGGCGAGCATCGTCTCGATGATCTCCTCCAAAGAGAGAGGAATATCGCTCCGAAGCTCGGAAAGGCGCCGAGGCGCCTCGAAGAGGATCTTCGCCAAAAGTGCCGCCACATTCTCCGATTGAAACGCCGGTCGGCCGGCGAGGCATTCGTAGAGCACGCAGCCGAGTGCGAAGACGTCGGCAGCCGGTGTCGGCGTCCGTCCACCGCGTGCCTGCTCGGGGGCCATGTAGCCGGGCGTCCCGACGAGGGCCCCGGTCTTGGTCGCCCCCTCGAGGCCGAGGATCCGCGCGATCCCGAAATCGACGATCTTTACCTTTTGCGGATCTCCGTCGACCACAAACAGATTGGCCGGCTTTACGTCGCGGTGAACAATCCCATGTTTGTGCAGCGTAATCAGCCCTTCCGCGACGCCGCGGGCGATGGCGATCGCGTCGTGGACGGGGAGCGGTCCCCGGGCGAGGTAGCCGTCCAAGTCGGTGCCGGCGAGCCACTCCATCGCGATGTAGGGGCGCCCGTCGGCGGCGACCCCGTGGGCGACGTAGCGGACGATACGCGGGTCGTTCACGTCGGCGAGGATTCGCCCTTCTTGGGCAAAGCGCTCGTACTCGCGGAGGGCGCGTGCGGCGACGAGCTTCACGGCGACGAGCGCACCGGTGCTGCGGTCGCGGGCGCGGAAGACATCCCCCATGCCGCCACCACCGACCTTCAACTGAAGCTCGAAACGCTCCTCAAACTCTCCCACGGCGACGAACATACATGCATCCCGCGCAACGCAAGCGCCTCAAGAGCGGAAGGGGGCGCGAAAGCGACAACCGGCGGAATTCGTAGACAAAGGAAAAACGGAGCCCCCCGAAAGGTGCTCCGTTTCTCTCCACTCGCTTGAAGCGATTCGCCGAGCGAACTCGGCGAAAGACTCACTTCTTGGCG
The DNA here is from genome assembly GCA_013298325.1 of Myxococcales bacterium. Taxonomy (GTDB): domain Bacteria; phylum Myxococcota_A; class Polyangia; order Polyangiales; family Polyangiaceae; genus JAAFHJ01. Next base: position 6,061 of record JAAFHJ010000179.1, read on the forward strand.
GGGGCGGCGGGCGTCGCCGGCTTGGCCGGGGTAGCTGCCTTCTTGACCGGCGGCATGATGACCGTGTCGAGGACGTGGATGACGCCGTTGTCGGCGGCGATGTCGGTCTTGACGACCTTCGCCTTGTCGAGGGTCACCGTCTTGCCGTCCTTGGAGACGGTGATCTTGGCTTCGGTGCCTTCGACGGTCTTCGCCGTCTTCATCTTGACGACATCGGCCGCGAGGACCTTGCCGGCGACGACGTGGTACTTGAGGACCGCCGTGAGGCGTTCCTTGTCTTTGCCGAGAGCCTCGAGGTCCTTTGCGGAGACCTTCTTGAAGGCGTCGTCGGTCGGGGCGAAGACCGTGAACGGTCCGTCGCCATTGAGGGTATCCGTAAGGCCGGCATCGCCGACGAGCTTGAGGAGCGTGGTGAAATTACCCGCTTCTTTGGCGACGTCGAGGACGGTCTTCTTCTTAACCGGTTCCGGCTTCGGCTCTTCCTTCGGCGCGGCCGAGGCGACCGGTGCGGCGCTCGCCGACGGAGCCGGTTCTGCGGTCACGCTGGCCGAGGGGGCGGGCGTTTCGGGAGTCTTAGCCTCCTCCTTACCACCACACGCAAAGAGAGAGAGGCTCGAAACCGCGAGAACGATCAGTGAACGCTTCATCATTTCCTCCAGGACGGGACTGTCGTGGCGGCTGGATCGTTAGATCGGAGTCGCGCTGTAGCCGCTCGGCGACGGCCGGCTGTAAACTCGAAATCGCCGGGGGGCGCAAGAGGGAAATTTCCCAGGGATCGGAAATCGGCGAGCCGTTCATCCCCGCTCTCGGAAAGCGGTCGACCTGCGGTCATCACGCGAAATCGCTCGGCGCGGGGACGGTGCGAACGCGCCGTCGAGTGGCCCGGGCGTCGCCCCCCGATTTCGCTACCGCGTGGCGTCGATGAACCAGGTCGCCGTCGTGAAGTCCTTGAAGTCTTTGTCCTTCTTCGCGCGCGCCTTTACAGAATCGCCCCCGCGCTCGATGGCGGCGCGGAGGGCCCGTTCGGCGTTCGGCGCTTGGCCGGCGAGGGCTGCCGCGCAGGCTTCGTTGTACTTGGGGAGCTCCCACGCGGGCGCCGTCGCTGCCGCCTGGGCAAATTGCTTCTGGGCCTCGGCGAAATCCTTCTTCCCGTAGGCCCGGTAGCCGAGCTCCTGGACGACCGCCGCGGCGAAGCGATCGACGTCCCAGGCGAACGGGAGGAGCGTCGCGCCGCACTGGCTCTCTTCGTTCCCGGCGACGTCCATCACGCAATCGAAGGAGCCGAGGGCCCCGAGGGTCTTTCCGTCTTCGGACAGATAGAGCTCCGTGTACGACGCGACCTTGGTGCTCCCCTCGGCGGCCTCTTGCCTTGCCTTCGGAATATGCCAGGTGAGCTTGATCGGATAGACCGGTTCGCCGCCATCGAGGGAAGCGCCGTAAGAGACGGTATGCTTGGCGAGATCGGCCCGAATGGCAAGTTCGAGGCGCCCGCCCCACTTCCAGGGTCGCTTGTCGCTCGTCGGGAGCTTGGTCATCGCCTTGAGATCGGCCGATTTCCCTTTTACTACCGCATCTTTGCTGTTGGCGGAGTCGCGCGGGGCGAGGACGCAGACCTCGGGGCCGACCGTCTCCACAAAGGGGGGATCGTTCTCATCGACCGCATCGATATTCTCGATCGTAAACCGACTTCTGCTGCACGCACCAAAAGAGCCATTGGGGGTGAATCCGAAGCGAGTCAACGGGGATACTACCGCAGGTTTGCTTGCCGCTTTCTTTCCACTTCCGTCAAAAACGGACCAGCTCAGTGCCCCTTCTTTGGGGGCGAGCCCTTCGGCGGGAGCGGGAGCGGGAGCGGCGGCGGCGGCGGCGGCGGCGGAAGGGGCCGCGGTCGCCGAGGCCGTGACGACCGACGCCTGTGACGACGCTGCGGGCGCTGGAGGTGCATCCTTCTTGCAGGCAACAAGGGCGGCGGCGACGCTGAGGGCGAGGAGGTGGCGGGAGGTCATTGCGGCGAGAGTCGCCCGAGGGGCCATCGCGACACAAGCGGTTCGGTTGGCGCTACCGTCGAGAGATGAATCGTTCGCCGTGGATCGGTTGGCGGCTTGCGGCGATCCTCCTGGCGGCGCTGGCGCTTGCCGTTGCATTGGGCGCGCTTGGGAGTTCCGCGGTCGCCCGCTATCGGCGCTTTTCGCAGGTCGGCGAGGGGCATCGGAGGCTTCTCGAACTCGCCGAAGCGGCGATGACCGCCTCGGAGCGGGAGCGCGTCGGTGCGCGGACGTTTGACCTCTGCCCGTCGGCGTCGAAGCCGGTCCCCTCCGACCTTGCGCTCGTTCGCGGGAAAACCTACCGCGCGACCGATGCGGACTGGAAAGACCCCCAGGATACGAAGGAAGATCGAGGGTTTCCGTGTCTCAAGTACGTCGGCGGCCGCGACCTCAGCGTCCAGGTCGACTACCGGTCGAACAGCAGCCCCGCGGCACCGCGGAACCGAATTTGTTGCGATCGTTCGCGGCGAGGTCGACGACGACGGAGTGGTTCTCACCCGAAGCCTGCGCGGGCGTCTTTCCTCGGAGGGGCGGGTGGTCCTTGAGCCGCAATCCCGCGACTGGCCTCTTGCCGCCGAGT
>JAAFHJ010000181.1 GCA_013298325.1 Myxococcales bacterium
CGGAGGCGCTCGCATCGGCGGAAGGGGTCGGGGTGACGGCGGGGTCGTCGGAGCCGCACGCGGGGAGGGCACCGAGGCCGGCACCGAGCCCAACGAGGGCAACGAGACTGATCAAACCGACGCGGGAAGAGCGAACACGGGAAAGCGGCGAGCGCGAGGATGGGGAAGAAGGGCTCATCAGCGCCAGCATGGGCTTGGCGGCAAGGGATCGGTAGTTGTCGCTTTCAATGGGGCCGATAGCGTCACGCTATGGGTCCCCTAGGGCATCGCCGGGAGGGCGTGCTAGCGATTGACCGGCATGGATCTTCAAGCACTGCGCTACTTTCGGGCGATCGCGGAGGGGCAGAGCTTCACCAAGGCGGCGAAAGCGCTCGGCGTGAGCCAGCCGACGCTCTCGATCGCCATGCAGAACCTCGAAGCGCGCCTCGGGACGACGCTCTTCCTCCGCGAGCGTAACGGCACCACCCTCACCACGACCGGCCAGGCACTTCAGCGCCATGTCGACAGGATCTTTGCCGAAATCGTCGAGGCGGAGGCCCATGTGCGCGCCCTTGAGAGCGGCGACGCCGGGAGCTTCGTCGTCGGCTGCCACGAGTCGCTCGGCGCCTATTTCCTCCCCGGCTTCCTGGCCGAGTTCTTCCCGACGCATCCAAACATCGAGGTTCTCCTCGCCAACGCCCCGTCGGCCGAAGTCCGCGAGCGTGTTCTTGCCCGCGAGGTCCACTTCGGGATCGTCGTGAATCCGGCGCCCCACCCCGACCTCGTCCTCCTCGACCTCTTCGACGACGCCATCGACGTCCTCGTCGGCGAGCCGTTCACGCCGCCCCACAGCACCGTCGCCGAAGCGGAGGCGGCCTTCCGTCGGGGGCCCGTCATCTACGCAGGGCGCGTTTCCGAAGGGGTCAGCCTCCTTGACGATTTCGCCCGCCTCGGCCTCGCGACCGACCGCAAGCTCGTCTGTGGCGATCTCGAACAGGTCAAGAGTCTCGGGCTTGCCGGCCTCGGACCGACGGTCCTCCCACGGAGAGTCGCCGCGTACGGCGGCGCATCTTCCACGGCCGCTTACGGCGGCGCATCTTCAACGGGCATGTATGGCGCCTTTCGACGCCTCCATCCGACCTTCCCGATTTTTCACGACCGCATCTGCCTCCTCTATCGGGCTGGCGTGCACAAGACGCGCGCCTGGTCCGCGCTCAAGGAGGCGCTCGTTACCTACGGCCGCGCTCTCGATCGTTTCACGTGAAACACCCGGCGCCGACCGCCTCCGTTCAGAGCGGGACCGGGAGGCGGGCGACGATGTCGCGGAGGGCCGCCTCTTCTTCTTCGCGGGTCGCGGCGAAGCCGTCGCGGGCGGAGGCGAGGCGGACGCGGTGGGCGAGGACCGGGACGGCAAGCTCCTGGATATCGTCGGCGATGACGTAGGCGCGCCCCCGGAGGACGGCACGGGCACGGGCCGCAGCGGCAAGGGCGAGGGAGCCGCGCGTCGAGACGCCGAGCGTCAGGAGCGACGACGTTCGGGTCGCCTGGGCGATATTCTGGATATAGCCGGCGAGGGCCGGATCGAGCTTCACCTTCCGGACGCGCTCCTGGAGGGCGACCATCTGGGCAGGATCGGCGACGGCGACCGGTTTTCCGGCGGCCGCTTCACGGGCGCTCTCGCCGAGGAGCAGCCGAAGCTCGACCTCCGCGGGCGGGTAACCGACGTGGATCCGGAGGAGGAAGCGATCGAGCTGGGACTCGGGGAGCGGGTAGGTGCCCGAAAAGTCTTGAGGATTCTGCGTCGCGATGACGAAGAACGGCGCCGGGAGGGCGATCGTGTCGCCGTCGAGGGAGACCTGCCCCTCGTTCATCGCCTCCAGGAGCGCCGACTGGGTGCGCGGGCTTGCTCGGTTGATTTCGTCGGCGAGGAGCACGTTCGCGAAAATCGGCCCGCGGCGCAGGGCGAACTCACCGGTGCGCTGGTCGTAGACAGAGACGCCGAGGACGTCGCTCGGCAGGAGATCACTCGTAAATTGGATGCGCCGGAGGGCGCCGCCGACCCCTTCCGAGAGGGCGCGGGCGAGGGTCGTCTTGCCGACGCCGGGGACGTCTTCCACAAGCAAATGCCCGCGCGCGAGGAGCGCCACCAGCGAGAGCTCGACGACCTCCGGCTTCCCTTCGAGGGCCGTCTCGACGGCGGTTCGCAGGCCGCGGAGATGGGTGAGATCGGCGTCGGACAATGCGCTCATAGGGGCGCGAAAGTATCACCTTCGACACGCAGATCCTGCAAAATAGCAAGCAGAAGCGCCTCCCTCAGGCCGGTCTGCGCGGGCGTTCCCAGAAGGCGCCGAGGAAGAGGGCGACGACGAGCGCCATGACGTCGGGCCGCGCGGCCGCCTCGAGGGCGATGTGGAATGCGACGGCGACGGCGACGCCGAGAAGCCGCGTCCGCCGCACGGCAAGAAGCGCCGGGATCACCAGTTCGGCAACGAGGGCGCCGCGCGCGCTGGCGAGCGGGTGCGAACTGACGAAAAAACCGAGCGGTCCCAGGAAGTTATGCGCGCGAACGTGCTCTTCCAAGAGGCTCCCGTCCCACCAATCGCCGGTCATCTTCGCGAAGGCGGCCCAGAGGTAGACGCTCACGAGCACACCGCGGTGGAGCCGGAGCTGGTCTTCGTCGTCGACGGCGGAGGCCGGGAGGAACGCCAGCAGCCCGATGGCGACCAGAAGCAGCTCCTGGGTGCCGAACACCAAAAAGGGGCTCTGGGAGAAGGCGATGAGAACCAGCACCGTCGCCGCGGCGGCGCAGCCACGAAGCGCCCGTCGGTCGGAAAAACGGAACAGCGCCAGCACGAGCCCGGCGGCGAGGACCCCGGTGCGGAGGAGGGCGAGCCCGTTCACCACGATCGCCGGGAGCGGCGTCAGCACGATCGAAAAACGCTCCAGCGGTTCGGATTCTTTGGGGATCCACCCGAAGAGGGGCCCTTGGACGTGGGCAAGCGGCATCGGGAGCAGGTTCGCCAGCGCGGTAAACCGGATGAGGGCGAGCGCGAAGGTGGCAACGACGATCGCTCGAAGCTGACGGGTCATCGCGGGCACACGAGGCGGGCGGTGCGGGTCTCCGTCGGGCCTCCGGGATCGCGGGGGCGGACGCGAAGGACGACGGTCACCGCGCGGGCGTCGCTGTGGCGGCAGAACCGGCCGGGGAGGGAAGGGAAGGTGGCGAGGAGGGCGTGGGCCTGCGCGTAGAACCGGGGCGTCTCGGCGCCAGCGAGCAGCGGAGCGGCCGGTCCGGAAGCGTGCGACGCGACCTGGGAGAGCGGGATCGGAACGAGCGAATCACCGGGTGCAATGCCCGAATAGGCATGAATATCAAGGACAACGCCCCGCGCATACATCGACCACGCGAGCGATCCCCGCGTACCGAGCGGCCCCAGGTAGGAGAGCGCCGGGATCACGACGCCGATCGCCGCAAGCACGGCGCGCCGAGCCCTCGAGCGGGGGAGAACGTCGCGAATCATCGCCGCCATCATTGCCTCATCCGCGCAGATGGTGAAGGGTAGTCGCTCCTGAAAGGTGGATGAATGATGAAAGAACGAAAGCTGTTGGCGCTCCTGGGACCGGTTCTCTTTGCCGCCTGTGGCGGGACGCAGAAGACGGAACCGACCGTCGAAATCACGACCGACGCCAGCACCGACGGGGCCACCCCCGACACCGGCCCGCTGGAGATTCCGGACGCAGGTACCGTCGTTGTGCCCGGCCCCGACAGCCCGGTCTCCTGCGACATCGACCAGTGCGCGACCGGGCCGAAACGGTGCGCCGCCGACGGTACCGCCGTCCTGACGCCGACCAAAGGGACCTGCATCGACGGGCTTTGCGCCTTCGAGTACGCCCGCGAGGAGTGTCTGGGCTCGTTCCGCTGCTCCTCGGGCAGTCCGGTCGGTTGTTCCGACGATTGGATTGTGCGTTGAACGGGCGCGGCCCTGGGGTAGAGCAGCCTCCGTGGCCGAGCGCGTCGTAGAGCTGCGAGGAATTTCGAAGAGCTGGGGGGCGGTACGTGCCCTGGTGAACGTCGACGCGACCTTCGCCACCGGCGTCTGCCATGCGGTCCTCGGGGCGAACGGCTCCGGGAAATCGACGCTCCTCGCCCTCGTCGCCACCCTCGCCACGCCGACGTCGGGCACGCTCGCCCACCGGGGTTTCGGCGCCGACCGCACCGCGATCCGCGCCTCCCTCGGCTGGCTCGGCCACGACGCGCTCTGCTACCCGGAGCTCACCGGCCGCGAAAACTTAAAGTTTGCCGCGAGCTTGTACGGGTGCGGAGACGCCGACGTCGACGCCGCCTGCGCCCGCTTCGGCGTCGGCAACTTCGCCGATCGCCCCTTCCGCACCGGTTCCCGGGGGCAGCGCCAACGGATCGCCCTCGCCCGGGCGCTCGTGCATCGGCCATCGCTCCTCCTCCTCGACGAGCCGACGACCGGCCTCGACGATGCAGGCGTCGATCGCCTCGCCGCCGTCGTCGAAGAAGAGGTCGCCGCCGGGACGCTCGTGCTGCTCGTCACCCACGACGCTCCGTTCGTGGCCCGCGTGTCCGGGAAGGCGCTACGCCTCGAGCGCGGCCGCGTCGTCTCCTAGAAGCTTGCTTACAAGTGCTCGCACTTCATCTGTTTTTGCGAGCTCAGCCACCGTCCGCCGCGGCAGATTCGCGAGCACCGGCAGCGCGGAGACCTTGCCGACCTCGGGCGCATTGAAACCGGTCGACGCATCGGCGAGTGCCGGCGCCGAGAAGACAATTCCGGTCAGCGCGATCCCGTCGGCCTTCGCCGCCCGCGTCGTCGCTCCAAGGTCGTGGAGGACGCCGAGCCGATCGGGCGCCACCAGCACCGTCGCCTCCGGCCGCAAGCGCGCGAGGAGGTCCCCCGGGAGCGCCGTCTCGGTGAGCGGACTAAAAAGCCCACCCGGAAGCTCAAGAAGTACAATCACTTCCTGGCGCAGTGCCTCCAGTCCCGCGATCACCACCTCCAGATCGAGGGTCGCGCCGGCCCGCCGCGCCGCCAGGTGGGGGGAAATCGGATCGGGCAAGAGGAGCTCGGTCGGGCCCCGCTGCGGCGCGTTGCTCACTGACGCAAGCGCTTGAATATCTTCGGCAAAGCCATCGACGACCCCCGACTCCACCGGCTTGTAGGCGCGCACCTGAAGCCCCCGCGCCACGAGGGCGGTCGCGAGCGCGCAGGTCGTGTGGGTCTTCCCGATGCCGGTCCCTGTGCCGACGATCGCAATCAATCCGTGGTGCATCGATCCTCCGCGAGGGTCTCCTGAAGGGCCGCCAAGAGGGCGTCGATGGCGCCTCGCGTGTGCGTCGCCGAGACGGTCAACCGGAGACGGCTGGTGCCGGGGGCGACGGTCGGCGGGCGTACTGCGAAGACTTCAAAGCCTTTTTTGCGGAGGGCGCCGGCAAAAAACAGCGCGCGCGCCTCGCTCCCGAGGACGACCGGCACAATCGGACCGACGCCGAGCGCCGGGAGACCGAGCTTGGCGAGCCCGTCGCGGAGGTGGGAAACGGCGCCGGCGAGGGCGTCACGGCGGTCGTCGGCCATGCGGACGGCGGCGACGCGGGCGGTGGTGACGGCGGCAACTGCCGGGCTGGCACCGGTCGAAAAGACGAAGCTTCGCGCGCGGTTCCAGAGGTAGGTCCGCAAGGTTTCGCTGCCGGTGACGAAGGCCCCCTGGGTGCCGAGCGATTTCCCAAAGGTGCCGACGAGCACCGCAGGGACGACCCCGGCCGCCGCGCACAGCCCGCGCCCTTCGGGGCCGAAGACGCCAAGCGCGTGGGCTTCATCGACGTACAACAGTGCGTCATGGGCCTCGGCAAGCGCAGAAAGTGCTTTCAAATCGGGGATATCGGCGTCCATCGAGTAGTAGGACTCCACGGCGATCCACCGGCGCCGTGCCTTCTGGGCCGTCTCCGAAGCGAGCGCCGTCGCGAGGGCGTCGAGGTCATTGTGGGGGAAAATCGCCTTCTTCGCGCCCCCGAGACGGAGCCCATCGATGATCGAAGCGTGGTTCAGAGCGTCGGAGGCGACGAAGTCCAAAGGCCCCGCAAGGGCGCTCAGTGCGCCGACGTTCGCCGCATAACCACTTGTAAATACAAGTGAACTCGGTCGATCGAGCCACGCGCTCAACGCCTCTTCGAGGGCGCTATGCGCGTCGGCATCGCCCCCGAGGAGGCGCGCGGCGCGGGCCCCCCACCGCGCTTCCCGCGCGAGCTCGCCCTCTGCGGCAAACTCTTCCGCGCCGAACCCCAAGTAATCATTCGTCACAAAGGACCGCGAACGCGCGTCAGGCCCCGTTCGCACCGGCCGCGCGTCCCGGAGGCGCCCCCGCGCTGCCAAGTCCTCCAGATCGCCAGCGAGTGCCTGATCGAGCCGCGTTTGCAGAAAACTCCGCACCGTCTCCCGCTTCGCGGACGGACGCGTGGTCATCGCTCCCCCTCCGCCTCGCCGTGGTCGCCGTGGTCGCTTTCGTCGAGCTCTTCGTCGAGGACCCCATCGAGGCGCACCAGCACCCGACGAACGACGTCCCGCGTCTTCCGCTCGAGCGCCGCCCGCTCCCCCTGCTTCGCCGCTTCGGCGACGCGCGCCGCCCGCTCTTCTTCGACGGTGTGGGCGAGCGACAGCGCTGCGAGCAGGATCGCATTCATCGTAAGTGGTCGCCCCGGCGGCAGAACCCGGCGAACCTCATCGGTCACGGCCGCCACCAAGCGCTCCAAGTCTTCCGCGGAAGCCGACGTATGTACGCGCAACTTTTGCCCACAGATGATCACTTCTTGGGACGGCTTCACAGCGCGGAAGCTAGCGCTGATTGCGGTTCGCGGAATCTTTTTTGGCCGTCGCACCGCGACGCGGCTATCCTCCACCACCCGCGCCAAATGCCATCGACTCCGGCCCCTTTTCCCCGCCGGACCGTCCCCGACCGCATCGGTCTCAGGGACCGCTTGTTTGCCTCCGAGGAGCTCCCGCCATGAACCGCTTGATCCGTACGCTTTCGCCGCTCGCTCTTTCGATCGCTGCCCTCGCAGCCATCGCTCCAATGGCGACGACCGGCTGCTCGGAAAACAAGCAAACGATCGCGATCCTCGGCGCCCTCCCGCCGCCGAAGCGCCAGGAGGCTTCGGAAGCCTGCCTATACTCGGGCAAGGAAGCGACTTCGGTCCTCTTCAGTGGCGCCTTCGACCTCAACGTCGCCAACAACTACACGGTCCCGCTCCTCGTCGAGAACTTCCTCGCGAAGGCGGGCGACGACTCGATCAACCGGGCGGAGAGCAACAACATCACGATCAACACCGTTGAAGTGACGATCTACAACGGGAACGCACCGCTCGCAGCGACCTTCAAGACCGCATTCACAAGCAGCTTTATTCCGGCCGCCGAGAAGGGCGTCGTTGGCGTCACGTTGATCCCCACGGACATCGCCAACGTTATCCAAACGAGCGGCGGCATCGGAACGACCGGCGCCCGGCAGTTCCGCGCCGTCGTCCGCGCGACCGGCACGACCTCGGGAAACATCGACGTGGAGACGCCGGAATTCCAGTATATGATCGAGGTCGGGAAAGAGAACCTCCTCAAGGGGCGCGACGCGGCCGGCGCCTGCCCGCCAATCAGCGCCGATGAAGTGAAGACGCTCGCGATCCCCTGTCAGGCCGGCATCGACCAGCCGGTCCACTGCGCCATCTGCACGTCAAAGACCCTCCCCTGCCCCGCCTACAAATAGGCATGAAGACTCGCATTTTTGCGATGTTCGCAGCGGCGCTTGTGTCTACGGCGCCGCTTTCGGCATTTGCTGAAGACCCGCCGCCCCCCGTTCAGCTGGCGAGCGGACTTCTCATCGGTGGCGGCATCCAGCGCTTCACCACGACCGACCGAAAAGCAGCCTTCTACCTCGGCGGTCGCTTCGATTTCGACGTCGTTCGCAAAGGGCCGAAATCGCTCGGTTTTGGCCCCTACGTCGAGCTCGGGAGCGTCGCTTTGCGTAGCTTCGAAGCCGGTGGCGGCGCCAACCTCACGATCCCGGTCGGCAGCCCGACCCTCCAACTCGCCGCCGGCCCCCACGTCCGCTGGGACGACGCCGGCCGCCACCTCGGCCTGACGACGACCGCCCTCTTCGGCTCCCGCTCCTACAATTACCATTCGAAATACGGCTTCTCCGCCGGCGGCTTCCTCCAGGGGCGCTTCGCCCTCGACGGCTCCGCCCAGCGGGACCTGCTCCTCGGCGTCCAGCTCGACTTCGAACTCCTGGCGCTCCCGTTCCTCCTCGGCCTCGAGAGCCTCAAGCACGGCACGCCCTGATCGGGACGCAAAAAGTAAGAGTTACTAAAACTCTACTTCGCCAAAAAATCGAGCTTCCCAAGGGGGATACGCTCGAGCGTCGCTTCACCAAGCGCGACGACACGAGGTAGCGTGATCTTCCCGCCGCGCCGCTTCTTGTCGTGCCCCAGGTGGCGGAGCGCCTGCTCGCGATCCTGGGGATCGAGGGCCGTCGGGAGGCCGATCCGCGCGAGGAGCGCTTCCGTTCGCGGGAGGAGCGCGCCCGGCGTCACCCCGGCGCGGATGCCGCTTTCAAGCTCGACGAGGCAGCCGAGGGCGACCGCCTCCCCC
>JAAFHJ010000184.1 GCA_013298325.1 Myxococcales bacterium
GGTGGGATGACCTTTGGCTGAATGAAGGCTTCGCGAGCTTCCTCGAAGGGGAAGTGCTCGACCGCATCGACCCCGCCGGCGGAGTGCGCGAGGAGCGCCTACTCGACGCCCAGCGTGCGATGGATCTCGACGTCCTCGCGTCGGCGCGCGCCGTCCGTCAACCGGTCCGCACCGTTGCCGAGGCCCAAGAGGCCTTCGACCCCTTGACCTACGACAAGGGCGCAAGCGTCATCGCACTTCTTGGCGGCTGGCTGGGCCCCGATGTCCTCCGGGATGGGCTCCGCAAGCACGTAAAACAACACGCATTTGGGAACGCCACCGCCGCCGATTTGTTCGGGGCGCTCGCAGAGATTTCGAAGAAACCAGTTGCGGCGGTCGCAGCGCCGTACCTCGATGCGCCCGGCATTCCGCTCGTACGCTATTCCGACGCGGGGCCGGCCGGTTCCCGTTGCGAAAAACAAGCGACACTTTCCGTCACCGCGTGGTCGGTCGCAAACGAAAATTCACACGTAAATACAGCGGGATGGCTCGTTCCGATCTGCGACGGCGCCGGGGGCCGTTGCGTGATGGCTTCCAGCAACGACCCCTGCGACGGGGGCGGTGGAGCGCCGCCCTATCGGCACGGCGGTCGCGGCTACTTTCGGTGGGAAATGGCCGGAAAAAAGCCGTTCGACCCCCTCGTTGCCCTCAAGGACCCGGCGGCGGTGCCGGCCGACTTGCTCGCGAACTCGTGGGCTTCACTTCGGCGCTCCTCCGGTGCGTCGCCTGCCGATAGCGCAGCCCTGGCCGCCCCGTTTGTGGCGCTCATCCGTGGCGTCGCCGAGCGGGCTGCGACGGCAGCCCCGCCGCCAGGGAAATCGCTGGCGGTCCGCCACGACGTCGATGAACTTCTCGCAGTGCTCCGCCAGGCGGACGACGTGCTACCCGATGCCGATCGCGTGCATCTTGCAAAGGATGCGACGCGGCGTCTTCGGCCGGCATTTGCCAAGCTCGGGTTTGTGACTCAGCCCAGCGACACAGACAATGCCGTCCTCGTGCGCCGGGCGCTCGCGCTCTTCCTCGCAGACACCGCAGGCGACGCGGAAATTCGCGTAGAGGCAGGTAAAATTGCCGACGCTTGGCTTGCCAACCCAGCGGCCCCGATCGCGCCTGACACGCTCCAAGCGGCCCTCGAAATTTCTGCCTTTGGCGGCGACGAGCGGCGCTGGACCGCGCTTCGTACGCAGGCAGAAAAGGCGACCGACGCCGTCCTCCGCACCACGCTCCTGCGCGCCCTCGGCTCCTTCGATGATCCAAAGCTCCTCGGAAGAAGCCTTGCGTGGGCGTTCTCCGACGCCGTTCGCCTGCAAGATGTAACCTACATCCTTCGCCCTGCGTTTGGGCGTCGTGCGACGCGTTCCGTCGCCCGTGCATGGATCTATGCGAACTGGTCGGTCGTACGGAAAAAGCTTCCAGGGACGCAGGCGTCTCGTCTCACGCTCGCAGCTACGGGAATCTGCGACGCGAAGGAACGCGCGGAGGCGGAAGCCTTTTTCACGAAGAATCTTGAGGGGGTTATCGGCGCGAAGCGCAACCTCGAAGAGACGCTCGAGCAGGACGTCCGCTGCGAATCGTTCCGCCTTCGCCTGGCCGGGCCGCTCGCTAGCGCGTTCGCGAAAGACGCCGCCGCCCCGAAATGATAGGAGCCTTCGCAGATCCCCGCAGCCTTTCGGCCCGCCCGCAGCGGCCCACCGGGTGGCGAGGAGCTACGGTCCCTTGGCGGAATGGCAGACGCCGAGGATTTAAAATCCTTTGCCCCAAAGGCGTACGGGTTCGAGTCCCGTAGGGACCACTTTCTCTCCAACTCAATCCTTGCTTCTACGCCGTCGCGGTTGCCCTGCGCCCCCGGTTGCGGCTAGGCGTGCGGCATGAGTTCCGCGATCCTCCCGTCACAAACGCTGGAAGAAATTCTCTATTACCTTGAATTTCAAGGTGTTTCTCCGCTTTCGCGGGCGCTTGTGATGCGTGGGGAGGCGATGGTCGTCGCGGTGACCTACGCCGGACCGACTGGTGAAAACCAGGAACTCCTGTTTGAGCCTGTCGAGGCGAGTCTCGTAGATCGTGCGCGGACGATCGGTCCTTCCAAGCTGCTGGATGCTGGGCAGTGGCTCGAGCTCTCGGACCGCTACGCGAAGAAAGCCGATGGTACCGCGCAGGACCTCGAATTGGCTGCAGCATGCATGGAAGAGGCGCTGCGGCTTGGTGCGAGCGACGGGGCCTTTTTCACCGAACAGGGGCGCGCCTATCGAGCGAGCCAGCCGCCGGGGACCTTCGAACGCGGCCGCCTGCTCGCACGTCTTGGCGTCTACCGAAACATGCTTGGCGATTCGCGGCCGGTGACCGATGCACCGGCCCCCCCGCAGCCGGTTCTCTATGCGCCTGCCCCTGAACTTCTTCAACGATACGGGCTGGTTGCGCATGCACACCCGGGCGCGGCCGCACCGGCGCAATCCGCTGGTTACGGACAGGCGGGCTACCCACAGCAAGGGTACGGGCAGGGGGGCTACCCGCACCAAGGAAATGGGCAGCCCGGCAACGGGCAGCTTCCTTACGCGCTTCCAGCGCCCCGAACGGGCGGCGGCACTGGCAACGGTGCGGTGATCGCCATCGTCGCCGTTGTCGGCGGCTTGTTCCTCCTCGGAGTTGTCGGCGGTGTCGTCGCCTTCGTCACAAAAGCGCCCCCGCCGCCCCCGCCGCCAGCCGTCGTTGCGCCAGCCGCCGCGAAAGCGCCCCGCACGACGCCGGCCGCCGTCCTCGATAGCTACGCCCACGGAAATCCGGTCTATGAGGGGGAAAAAGTGAGAATTTGCGGGACCGCGTCCGAGGTCACCCGCGCGAAAATCACACTTCGCACGACGGGAGGCCCCGGGGCCGCGACCCTCGACCTTTCAGGGACGACCAATGGCGTGCTCGATGGCGACGCACTGTGTGCAACCTGCACCGGTCGTGGCGTCGGCCCCGGCATCGCGCTCTTTGATGGGTGCAGCGACGTCGCCGCCGGAACCCGCTAACGCTTAGCGATTCGCAACGACCACTGGGCGAAACGCCAGGGGATCTTTGACGTTCTTGACCTGCGCCGTCCTCCGCTCCCCAAACACGAAGCCATGGCGCTCCGGCAAGGCGGCGATCGCGTCGTCCATCACGAGGATCTCGTCGCGGGCGGCGCAGCCCTGGAGGCGGGCTGTGTTGTTCATCCCCGAGGAGAAACCGGTGAAATTCCGGTCTCTTCCGAAGGTACCGACGAAGAGCGGAGCGAGGTGGACCCCCGTCGACACGGCAACCCCCTCGGCGGCAAGGTGCGAGAAGCGTACCCGTCGTGGGAATGCATTGGTCATCGCGCGGATGTCGATCGCACAGCGGAGCGCGGCGGCCAGCCGTTCACCGGGGCTCTCCTCATAAAACGGTGGACCAAAGAGGGCAATGATGCAGTCACCGACCATCTTGTCGAAGACGCCTCCGTGTTCCCAAACGAGGTTTACCGCATCTTCACTCCACGATTCGACGAAATGAGCGACGGCCGACGGCTCCTTAAGGACCTGCTCGGATAGGCGGGTGAACCCCGAAATATCGACGTAGAGGATCCCGACGGTCTCCTCGCGCGGGGCGAGGTAGGTCTTTTCGTAGTCGGCGCTCTGAAGCAGGCGCGCAACTGTTTCTTCGCGGAAGCTCGAAGCGAGGTTTCGCCATTCCTTGTTGAAATCGACGATGCGCTGGCGGATGAACCCAGCAAATCCCGCGATTAGTTCGCGATTGTGCATGTTCAATGCACCATGTTTGGAGGCGAAAGCGATTTTTCCAACGACGACGCTATTGGTGACGCCGTTGATGAGGACCTCTTCTTGATCGGTGGAGAGTCCAAGAATTCCAAGTATTTCTCGCGACTTTCCCTCCAGAAAGTCGATTGCCATTTGTCGCATCGGACCGTGGGACCCGTCGCTACTTCCGAGGGTGTCTAGGACGAGCTTGTCCCCCTCAAAGAGCTTGACTTGAAGTGTCCGTGTCGCGTTCTCTTCGGCGACATATACGATCAGCAATCGCTCGATTGGTACGGCAGCTGCGAGGACACGGACCGCATCGCCGATGCCGTCGCGAAGGACTCGGTGGCGTAGCGCGTCGCCGAGGCGCAGCATGACGGTGTGCCGCTCGCGAGCCGCCCAAATGGAATAGAGGTGGTTATCGAGAACTTCAATGACCGCCTCGAGAATGGTCTGGGCGGCAGCACATTCTTCCTCGGCTAGCGCACGCTCGAAGACCAGGCCCGTCGCGCCAAACCACTGTCCGGCCACGTCAATGGGGCGCACAATAAGGGTTTGATGGTTTCGCGAAAGGGCCGTCGGTGGCGACTCCGTCGACTCCGTCGCCGCGAGAATCGCCGCGATGGCCTCGGCGTGGTGGGCGAGCGGGGCGCGGCCACCCGCGAGAAAATCGGAAAGCGTGAGGTCTTCGCCGTAGGTTCGCACATACATGCATTCTGCACCTGTATGCGCGGCGGTGGCGGAGAGGACCTGCCGAAGCGTGTCGGCCAACGCGCCGTGATTTACCATCGCGCGCTCGATTTCCTCGTCCACAAGGCGTCGGAGTGGCTCCAGGTTCTGCGAGGCGGCGATGAGATCGGTCATGGGCCGGAACATACTTCGCAAGAGCGCCGTCGGAAGGAACAAATGGCCTTTGTTCGCCAGCGTTTCGGGGGGCGGCAAAGTGACCGATTCTGCGCTCGATTTTCCCAAAATTTCCGACTACGAGAACGCTCCGTCGATGAAGATCCCGGTGCATTCCATCCTCGTTGCCTGTCTCGCGGCGGCGACGGTCGCCTGCGGCGGTGGCGCCTGCGGCACAAAGGGACCGGTGCAGAATGCACCCGATGCGGCGGTTCCCGTCGAGGGCTTGTTGCCGCCAGCCCCCGAGGACGATCCGCGCGGGGATGCACTCTGGGCCGCGGCGGTCACCGACGGAGACGACGCGGACTTCGCGCGCCTCGCCGACTACCTCGGGCCCGCCGGGCTCGCTGCTCGGGCTGGGTCGAAGGATCATACAATCGTATTTCAGGCACTTGGGTATACGGAGGGCTGGGACGCCTTTCGGGTCCTCGCCGAGGCGGTCATCGCAGGAGACGCCCGCGAAGCGGCCCTCGATGGGCTCCTTCGCCTGACTTCACGTCCGCGCTTGGCGCTCGATGTTGAAGCGCCGGACGAACTTTTCGCGGCGGCAGATTCGCTCGCAACGTGGGTCGGCGACGGCGGGGGCTCAAAGGAGGAACGGAGCCGCGCGGTATCGGCCCTTCGTCGCCTCGTAGCCTGGGGATGGATTGCAAAACCGGACCTTATCAACCGCGAAGACGCCAAGTAGGGTGGCGGCGTGACCGAACCTTCGATTTACGCAAGCGAGCCCTACTTCCAGCAGTTCTTGGGGAAAGCCCTTGCCGCCCGCGCAAGCGACATTCATTTCAAGCAAGGGATGCCGCCCGCCGCCCGGGTGCGTGGCGAGCTCATCTTCTTCCGAACCGACCCGCTTACTGCGGACGACATGCTCGCCGTCGCGTCGCACGTCGTGCAGAGTCCGAACGTACGCACACAACTTGGCTCCTTGAAGGAGCACGATGCCGCCTACGCGATTCCGGAAATCGGGCGATTTCGTGTAAATGTCTATCGGCAACGTGGTGCGCTCGCGGTCGTTCTCCGTGTGATTCCATTGACGATCCCCACGATGGAGGAACTAGGGCTTCCTCCGGCCTGCCGCTTTCTCGCCGAAAGAGAGCGTGGCCTTGTGCTGGTGGTCGGCGCGGCAGGGAACGGGAAGAGTACCTCGCTGGCCGCCATGATCGGTCATCTGAATCGAACCCAGCCCCTCCATATTGTCACGATTGAAGACCCGATCGAGTTTCTACACACCGACGACCGATCGAGCGTGAGCCAACGGGAGGTCGGCCTCGACACCGACTCCTTTGCGGATGCTTTGCGCGCATCGCTTCGCCAAGATCCAGACGTGATCCTCGTCGGCGAAATTCGTGATGAAACCACGATGGATATCGCACTCAAGGCAGCAGAGACGGGGCACCTGGTGTTTGCCACGCTCCACACTCCCGACGTCTCGCGTACCATCGGGCGTGTCCTGGCACTGGCGCCGCGGGCGGCGGGAAACGCGGTTGAAGAGATGCGTCAGCGCCTCGGCGATGTCTTGCAGGGGATCGTCGCCCAGCGGCTCGTTCCGCGCGCCGACGGACAAGGCGTTGTACTTGCAGCGGAAGTTCTTGTAGCTACCGGAACAGCACGCGCATCCATTCAGCGACCCGAAGCGAATCCGCCGCTGAAGGAAGTGATGGAGAAGGGGCGCGTCCCCTACGGAATGCAATCGTTCAAAATGGCCTTTGAAGACCTCGTGCAGAAGCAGCTCGTCGACCCCGCACTCGCTTCCCAGTTGGCCGCGTTTTGAGGCATCTGTCTTGGCGAGCCGCGCTCGCACTCGTCGCTTTCGCCGCCTGCGGCGCGCCAGGCGCCGCAAACGTTTCAGCTCCGGTCGTTCGAGATCATCCTGCGTTTCCGGGCGCTTCGGCGGAGGCCGCGAGACCTCCCGCCGCGACCGCGGACGGTCCCCATGTGGACGCGGCACCGCGGCTCCCACCAGACCCCTTCGCCGAGCGGGTCATCGGTCGCTGTCTCGTGGGGAAGGATGGCGCGCCGGATTCGCGGTTCCTTTTGCTCCACACAAACGACCTTCAGGCCCGCTACAGCGAGAGACTTGGTGGCAAGAGTCGTTTCGCGCGATTGGCCGGGGCCCTCGCCGCCGAGCGTGCAACGACCCCCAACGTCCTCGTTCTTGACGGCGGCGATGCCTACGAAAAGGGGTCTTTTGCGGAGACACTTTCCAGCGGGGAGGCGACGCGTGAGGCGCTCCAGCTTCTTCCGTTCGATGCGCGAGTAATCGGAAATCACGACTTTGCCTGGGGGCGAGAACAGGTACTGCGCGACGTTTCTCAATCGCGCTTTCCTGTGCTGGCGGCGAATATTCAATACGTCCCGGTCGAAGGGAAGCCGGCTTCTGAGAACCCTTTTTTGCCATACGTCCGCTATCGTGTCGGCTGCGTGAAGGTGGCGGTACTCGGCCTCGTTACTGCCGGTTTTGACGCGCGCGACGAGCAGGCCAAAGGGCCCTACGACACAGTATTTGTTCATGATGATCGATACGCGACCATCGCAAAAGGGCTTGTTGAGAAGCTCCGTCCGGACGCCGACGTCATCATTGCGCTGGATCATCTCGGGCTCTTCCCCGATTCCCAGCTCGCTCAGCGTGTCCCAGGGATCGACATTTTTATCTCCTCCCATACGGAAGAATTTCTCGAGAATCCGAATCCCGTTTGGCGCGCCGACGGACGGATGGGATATCTTGTCGAAGCGGGCCATTGGACACGTGCGTTCGGGCGCGGCACGGTCGTTGTTGGTCCGAAGAGCGTCTCCTTTGAAAATTACAAGCTTGTACGACTGACGGAACAGACTCCTGTCGACGACGAGGTCGAGAAGGGGGTTGCCGCCATCGAGGCGAAGTACGCGCCGAAACTGAACGAAACGATCGTTTCCGCGGGAAAGACGATCCCGCTTATCGACCTCCCCGGTCTCGTTCGCGATGCCTTCCGAAGCGAAGAGGGGGTCGACGGCGTCCTCATTGGCGGCGACACCTTCTTCGGACCGATCGCCAAAGGGCCCGCGACTCCCCAGTCGCTGTTTGAAACGTTCTTCATTCAGCGGGAACCGGCGGGGACGAGCGGATTCACGTCGCTCTGGAAGGGAACGTTTACCGGGGCCCAGCTTCTCGAATTGAAAAGTCGTGTTCGTGGAGGGAATCTTCGAATGTTTCTTCCGTCACCGCTCGTGAAGGATGCGAATTATTCGATCGGGATCTCCAAACGCCTTCGTGAGCATCCCGACGTCTTCTTCAACGCGCCACCGCCCCTTCCTGCGACGTCGTTTGTCGGTGAGCAGATCGACCTCGTGCTTCGCTACGCAAAGCGGCGCGCTGCGGCCGGAAAGACGCTCGACGGCCCCTGACGGCTTCGCCTGCGCTTGAGGATCGTGATCGATCTTCGAGCAGCCTGCGCGAAGATCGATCAACCGCCGGAATCGGCACAGATCGCGGCCGGGCGACACGATGGAATTAACTCGTCTTTTGGGCGAGCTATGGGCTGGCACGCTTTCTGGTGTGGGCGGCGTCGGCGGCGCCCCACCGGTGCGCGGCCCCCGGCTTGTCGAGCTGCTGCTCGGCCCCACCCGTCGAGAGGTCCTATGAAGGTTCATATCCATGGCGTTCGCGGAAGCATCGCATCCCCCGGTCTCGAGACCGCCTTTTTTGGGGGAAACACCCCCTGCCTCGAAGTGGTGGCGGACGGATCTCGCTTAGTTCTAGACGCGGGATCTGGACTAAGAAACGTCGGTGATCGAATCCTCGCGGAAGGGAAACCGGCCGATTTTACCCTTCTCTTTTCCCATTATCATTGGGACCATCTGCAGGGCCTCCCG
>JAAFHJ010000182.1 GCA_013298325.1 Myxococcales bacterium
CCACCCTTTGCAGTCACTCCCATTGTTTCGCTGGGTACGCCACGCCTCGGTGCCGTTCTCCCATGTCTCCGCAAACACAAGCTTTCGGGCCTCCGCGACCGAAGAGATCGAAACGGCGGCGACCACGGCAGTGAAGGCGGCGGTGTGGCGAACGCGCATCATAGGATTCCACAAGTGTCACCACATCGACGTCGCAGGGGCAAGGGGCGCGCGGTCCTTGCTACGTCTCTTCGCTGGTGGAAACTGCGATAGACCGATGAGGGGAAAAGGATCCACCTGCAGCCTGGGCCGCCTCGCGCACCGCGTTATTGTTGCGCTCGAGCCGACCGAAGCCATGAATCTCAGACGCGGTACTCTTTTCGTCTTTGTATGATTTGACGCGCTCATTTCACGAAGGGCGGTCGGGACCGAAACGATTGCGCCCCCTTCCGCGCCACCGCCGCTCCTGCGATGACAGAAGCCGCGATCGGTGTATGGTACTGGCCGCTCGACAAAGGGGGGCGCCGTGGAACACGCGGGAAGTCAAGGGAAAACGGAACATCGGGAACTCTGGGAGGCGTTGGGCGGCGGTGACGGCCTCCGCGCGCTGCTCGTTCGGTTCTATGACGTTGTCTATGAAGACGAGCGGCTCTCGCCGTTTTTTCATGCGACCACAAAGGAGTGGGCGATCGACCATCAATACGCCTTCTTGCGGCAAATTATGACCGGAGAAGATGTGTTTTTCGGCGACCGCCCGCGCAACGCTCACCATTGGATGGTGATCAGCGACGAACTATTTGACTATCGGGAACACCTCTTCCAGGAGGAGCTCCGCAGGGTCGGTCTGCCGACAAATAGGATTCAGGAATTCCAAGCCATTCACGAGCGGTTTCGGAAGCAAATCGTCAAGAGCTGCCCCTTCCCGAAGAAGCGCCGTGGCGTCGCTCTCCCGCTGGATGGATGGGAATCGATTGCACTTTCTGCGGGAGGGAGCTGCGATTCCTGCGCCACGATTCTCGAAAAAGAAGCCAGCGCCTTTTACCACGTACGCACTGGAAAAGTCGCCTGCGACGCCTGTCATTCGACCTCTTCCGACCCATTGCCGACGAGCGAAAAAGTATGACCCTCCGCTTCCGAGCACGCGCACGTGGACCGCTCGTTGTTTCTGTACCTGCCGGGCCGGACGGCGCGCCGCTGCCTGTCGAAGTGCTCCGTCCGGACGGGAGCGCGATTGACGTTGCGGGGCGCGCCCAGCTCCTGTTTTGCCGCTGCGGGCGGACGCGAAGCGCGCCTCTTTGTGATGGCGCCCACAACGGATGTGACTTCGAAAAACCCGAATGATCACTGGGGGATGTGAGTAGAGATCGCGGCCGCAAGTGCCTCGTCATCCGCCCACGGGACGACCGTCAACAGCGGCCCGTATTCGGCCCGTTCTTCCGCGGAAAATGGGCACGATTCACTCGCGATTCCCGGAATCCCTGCGTTCAGAGCAGCGCGGAAGAGCGCCATCGCTGGAGAGCCCGGCCCAACGACGACGGCAGGAAACACAACGACGGCGACCTCCGCGAGGTGGGCGAGCGGGAGCGCCTGCCACCCGAGCCGCGGACCGTCGGTCGCCATACCGCTCGTCACCACGGCGATGTCGCGGTCGAGTCGTGCTAGCGCGTCGCGGAGGGCAAAAGCGCCAAATCGACCTAGCGGGGAGGCGGGGAAGTAGAGAATGTTCCCGCCTTTTTTGCAGGTGACCGCCGTCGGAGCGGCGCCCGGCGCAACGAGCCGCAGGCGCGCATTGGCGAGAAGACGCTCTTCGCGACGAACGTAGTCGGGGGGCGCGCGGAAGTCGTTCAGCGTTTCGCTCAACGGCCAACGCTTCGCGGCGGCATCAAGCGCGCGGTGGAGTTCGGCGAGCGGCTGGCGATCGAGGAGAACGTCGTAGGAACGTCCGCCAAGTGCACCAGATTCTGCAAGCGGGACAAGGAGGCGGAGCGGTACGGTCAAGTGGGTCACCTCTCGAAGTTCACCACCCTCATTTTTCAAATGCGGAATCTGCCTCGCGAGCCGGTGCGCGAGGCGCCTATCTTGCCGCAAATGAATCGGTGCGAGTGGTCGCAGCGGATCCCGCAGCCGTCCCCATCGCACCGCGAACGAGCGGAGAACACGATCCACACGCGCCGTCGTCCGTGTTGCGACCACCCGATGGGACGCGCTCGTTGCGATCGCGCGCGCGGGACTGTTGCGTTTGCAGTCGGACCTGTTGCAGGTCGTGCAATCACGTATGTCTAGCGCATGATCAGTGAATGGTGTTGGGGGTTGCAACGTTGTCAGTCGCGTGTCGTTTTTTTGCTGGCCCCAGAATTGAACGATGAGTTCGTCTGCCGAAAGCTCTGCGGAGATTCGAAGCGGAAATGTCGTCTGAAAGCGGAAGTCGATGTAGTTCCAAAATACCGTCGCGTCACGCCCGACAACCGCGCTTCGGGTGATCGCTCGGCTGTGCGCGTGACGTTCGAGGATCGGAAAATTCGCGTCGAGGGCCGCTCCATAGAGGGCATTGGAGAGCTGGCAGAGTCCGCCGCCGACGCTCGGTACGACACAGCCCTCACGAATTTCCCGCCCCTCCACGAAGCCCCGCCTGCGCGTTGGACGCCCGACCTGACTCCAGAAACTGAATCGCCCGCCGGCCTCGAACTCAATTCCATCGATTGCGAGAACGGCCCGACGCAAATTCTCAATTTTTCCGACCGTCAATCGAGAATTTGCGTCGCTCGTATCTCGGAGGGGGGCGCGGACTTCTGATACGAGAAGGTTGAACGCGGCGCCGTCAGGAATCGGCTTCTTCCGGGGCGGCGGGGGCTCTCCGACGAGGCGCTTGAGGCGAAGCATCGAAGCCCGTACGGCGAAGATGAGGTGCGCGAGCATCGACTCCTAGTACGCGACTTCTGCATCGGCGATTCCCAAAGCGCCGAAATCATCACTTTTGCGGGGAACGTGATCAATACCGTTCAGTCGGTTGCCGATATCCGGCGACGCCCGCTTGCACGCATGGTATCGCGCGCTGCTGGTGGCAATCGTTGGAACGCTCCGCAATTTTTCGCTGAAATACCGCACGAAAACGGTACTTTCTGCGGTAAATATGGACATTTCCGTAGGCGAGCCGAATGTCCTCATCGGGCCGGTGGCTGTTGGAAAGAGCTCCCTTCTCCGTGGCCTTACCGGTCTGCTGGACACCGGCGAGGCAACGGTTGGTGGGGAAAGGACGCTTTTCGGCGAGGCGATTTCGGCCACCAATCACGGCGCGCTGGTCGGACAGCGCGCCGCGACGCTCATCGGAACCGTTCGCGAATGCCTGGGAATTACCGAGCGAGCTGCGGCAATCGAGACGCTTGAAGCGTACGGACTCACGTCCATCATCGATGACCTTGATGCGCCACTCCTCACGTTGAGTTCCGTCGATGCCCGGCTCGTCTTGCTCGCACGATTCGCCGCGGCGGGTGCCCCACTTATCGCCATTGATGAGCCGACCGTCGGGCTCGGGCACTCCGAAGTCTTTCGTTACTGCTCGGTCGTTAAGAGGATCGCGAGCGAGCTGCCGGTCGTTGTCGCAACCCATCACCAGCTCACTGCGCGCGAGCTGGGGGGCACGATCTCGCTCCTCGCCGCCGGTATCGTCGTCGAAGCAGGGCCAACCCACGATTTCTTCGTCAGCCCGAAATCCGAAACGGCCAAGCAGTACGTCCGAACCGGAAGCTGTCCAAGCCCTTCGCCGGATACCGACCTTTCAAATGTGGATCCTTCGTTGCGTTCTCGCTTTCCCGAGCTATTTCCGGGGACGTCGGTGCGCATTTTTTCGACGTCACCGCGCGCGGAGGCTCGGACGCCTGCGGTCCCGCTTGATGCCCGCAACCTCGCAACTTCGCTGCCGAGCCGCCCGCCGGCCGCCCTTGCGACCTGGACCGACCTCGACAGCGATACGCCCGCCGACGGCGTACGTGCGGCGGTTCGCGAGAGTCCGCCTCGCGGGATCTCGCAGCGCCTCTCCCCGATTTGGATCCACACCTTTGAATCCCCGAATGGAGTTGCTCGATTCGGCGGATGTCGCCGACCGGGACTCCTCGCCGATCTCGACGACGACCTTAACGACCTTCGCGGCGCAGGCGTCGACGTGCTCATTTCCCTCGAAGCCGAGCATCGCCTCGACTCAACGCATGTCCGTCGTCATGGGATCGCTCATTACCAGGCCCCGTTTACGGACATGCGGGCACCAGCGGCCCACGACATGATCGACTTGTGCCTTGAGCTCGACCGACTTTTTGCCGAAGGATCTTCGGTATGTGTCCACTGTCGCGCTGGCCTCGGACGAACCGGAACCGTCTTGGCCGGCTACCTCATCTGGACGGGATTGACCGCAAAAGAGGCCATTCAAAAAGTGCGCCTTCGCGAACACAAATTTGTAAGTACGGAAGCCCAGGAACGGTTCCTCATCGCACTTGCAGAAGCCATGGATCAGGCGCGTTAGGAATTCTTCAAACGCCTTCCACAGCTAGAACTTAATCGAAACCGAAAGAACAAAAATGTCTCTTGATCGTGCTCTTGCTACTGCTCAGTCTTCCGTTCCGGAATGCATTGCGATCGGCTACGTGGACATGTCCACCGGCATGCTCCTGGGCGTGAAAACCGTCGACTCCCATCCGTCCGAGGTGCTCGACCTCGTCGCTGCGGCGACGGCCGACCTCTTCCAAGGGCCGAACGTCACGGCCATCGAACAGACGTTCAAGAAGGCCCGCGGTCTCGCGTTGGACAACTATCATTACTTCAAGGAAATTATCGTATTCAGCGACAATCTCCTCCACGTCTTCACGCGCGGAAAGAAGTACAACAACCACGCCACTGTGTACGTTTGCCGCGCCTCCGCGAACATCGGCATGGTGATTGCCAAGACGCGCATGGCGCACAGCTCCATCGAAGACGCCGTATGACGACGACCGCGGGGTGGACCCTCCGTCTGCCTCGCGCTTCTTCCCTGACGGAGGCGACTACGGCGTTAGAACCGAGTTCTTGATCGTCGGCGCCTCGGCAGCGAGGACGAAGATGCCCGGATATCCCTGCGTCTCAAACCCCGCACTCTTGTTCCGCTCAAGCAGCGAGTCTGCGATCTTCAGGTGACCGGTGCGGTCGTTGCTCACAAAGAAAATGGCGCCGCCCCCTTCGTTGGCGTGATTGTCGGCAAAGTGAGATCCGCAGATGTCGAGCGTGTAGGTGTTCCCGTCGTTTGCGATTGCGCCGCCGTTTCCTCCCCCTGGAGTGCCCGGCTTGGCCGGGTTGGCGCCGGTCCCGGTCGCTTCGTTGTGGGTAAATAGGCTATTGAGCACTGTAAACGAGACGCCGATCGAACTCAGCGCACCGCCATTTGAGCCGAGATTCCCGAGGCCCGCTTGGCCGCCAAAGGTGCTTTTGACGACGTACACCGGTAGGTTCTGCGACTGGCTGAAAGCGCGGATTGCACCGCCGCCTACGTCCTGGCCGCTGGCCTCGCAGCGATTGCCAAAAAAGCGACTGTTCACGACCCTCAAACGGCCGCCTCGCGCATAAATCGCTCCGCCGCCGGCCGCAAGGTCTGCCCCGCCTGCATACCCATCGACGAACGTCATGTTTTGAATGGTGAGCAGCGGCGAGTCCTGATCTTGGCAATGAGAGGTCGTCCACTTCTGCTTTTCATCGCAGGTGTTCATGTAGAGGATACGGTTCTTGCCGCCCCCAGAAAGTGTGACCTTTCCGCCGCCGTCGATGACGATCTTCGGACCGGTATCATTGAAGATTTTGGCCGTCTCTTTTAGCGTGATCGTGATCGGCGCCGCGCCACAGTTGAACGTGATGACGCCCCCCTTTGCGACGGCGGCAACAACCGCCTCACTCGTGCAGCTCGCGGCGGTTCCATCTCCGACGATGGTCCGCGGATTGCTCGTATCCTCCAGACCCGCCCCGGCGGGGATTGCGCATTTCCCCTCCGCGTAGCCGGGCGCAGGCCCGGTGCTTGGGTCGGTTGGCGTCGCGTCGATCTCCACCGTAGTGCCGCCGTCGTTCGTCGGATCGGTGGCGCCATCGGTCGCGGAAACGGCGGTGCCGTTGCCGTCGCCGGCGCAGGAAAACGCAGCGGCGACGAGCGTGAGGGCGAGAACAGGAACGACGGTGACGCTACGCATGGGGCGACTATACCGATCCTTGCGTGCGCCGGGCGCTACATCAAATGGATGTCGCCATGTGCGGTGGGGAGCCTTCCGCACGAAGCCAGGCGACAATTTCTCGAATGCTCCCGGTTGCCATCGCGATGCAGGTGTCGGCGGCCCCGTAGTAAAGGTGAATGGTATCTCCGTCGTCGCAGATTGTGTAGCCGCAGGGGAATACGACATTGGCGACGTCACCAGCGCGCTCGTATTCGGCTTCTGGGCCAAAGATCCAGGCGTCTCCACGGAGGAGGCATACTTCAGGATCTTGGAGGTCAAAAAGCGCAACACCGACGCGATAGAGTCCGCCGGCGGCAGTCTGGCGCACGCCGTGATAGAGCATCAGCCATCCACCCGGTGTTTCAATGAGCGGCGGCGAAAGCCCGACTTTGTTTGCGTCCCACCATGCGCCTTTGCGCGCATTGAGTATTAGCTTGTGGCTCCCCCAATTGCGCAGATCTGGCGAGTAGGAAATCCAAATGTGCGCGCCGGAATCGGCGATCGGCCGATGCAGGAGCGCAAAGAGTCCGTTGATGCGACGCGGAAGAAGCGCCGCATCTTTGTCGTCGGGCTGCATGACGATTCCGTAGCGCTCAAACGTGTGAAAGTCCTTCGTAAGTGCGAGTGCTACGCCCGGCCCTGCCTTCCCAAACGCGGTGTAGGCGATCGCGTACTGCCCTAGCTCTTCCAAGAGCGTGATGCGGGCATCTTCAATGCCCCAGAGCTCTTCGGGGAAGTTCGTAGGATCCGCTTGAAACGTCGGGGTGGGATCGATGACCCAGCCGTCAATTCCGTTCGCCGAGCGTGCTGCAGATAGGTGCGAATGTCCGCGGCGGTCTTCGACCCGGCAAAGCAGCAGCGTCGTCCCATCGGCGAGCCGAATCGCCCCCGGGTTGAAGACGGTGTGGGCCGGATACGGCCAATCTGCTGCGGTCAAAATCGGGTTGCGCGGGTGGCGATGAAAGAGCGTTACGTGGTCGTTTGTCATAGAATTCAATTCGCATCCGCCGCAAGTTCGCAAAGGGAAGGGGAAGAGGCCGTCGCGCGCGGAATGGCGGACACGGCGTGTTCGGCGAGGTGAAGATCGGTCCGAGCCATGAGGAAGGAGAGCGTCGCTTCCGCCCCTTGGTTCTCGTTCACGCGATCGGCGTGGAGACCGTCGCGGCAGCCACCGGTCGCCGCGTCGTAGACGGGCAGCTGAAGCTCATTGTTTCCAAGAAACCAGCCGAATGCCCACCGCGCACGCCCTCGCCAGTGGCGCTGCCCCGTCTTGGCTTCGGCCGTGAGCGCGGCGGAGACCATCGCGCACGCCTCCACCGATTGCTGGTCGAAGCGTGCCTTCGCGCCACCACGCACGTAAAATCCGTCGGACCCGATCGGTGCGAACGACCCGTCCGCGCCCCGCTGTTCCCCGGTCAGCCACTCGAGCGCCTCAAGGCCAATGTCGCTCATCTCGGGGTTTTCACACCACGATCCGGCGAGGAGGAGGGCTTCGGGGAGCCGCGGATTGCAGTACGTGAGGCGATCTTCGAACCACGGCCAATTCGGGGTCGCCGAAGCTCGAAACCGAGCGACGAGTTTCTCCGCGAGGGCGGCGCCGATCGCCTGCACGCTGCTATCCCCCTTGTAGGCCCGGAGGTAGCGGTCGATTCCGAGGATCGTATATGCCCAAGACCTTGGACTTGTGAAAGAAAGTGTCGCCGGGAGTGCGGCGATAAACAGGTCAACGGCGAGCGATCGCTGGCCGCGGTCGATGCTCGACCCGACGACCGTTCCGAGCGCCCAAAGTGTTCTCCCGTGGCTGTCTTCGGATCCGCACTCCTCCATCCACACGCGCGCGTAGCTCATGAAGTTGCGGAATCGCCCGTTACTCCGATTGAATGCGTAATGGACGAACGCGAGATAGCGACTCGCGAGCGATCGTATTTCCTGCGGATCCTCTACGCCGGCCTCTTCGACGACGGTCGCAAAAAGGAGCGCTCGCGCGTTGTCGTCGATGCAGTACCCGTCTTCGTACCGCGGGAGCTGGAACGCGGCGTGCTGGAGCATCCCCGTCCCATCCGTCATTCGGCGTAGATGCTGGAGGTTCAATTCCGGAAGGTCGGGGACGCGCTTCGTCAACGAATGGGCGCGTGCGCCGGCGCGGGCCCGGGATCCGAAGGCCTTCTGCGCATGGGTAAACGTTGCAAGGTAGCTGGCCGCCACGACCGGCCACGCCATCTTTTGGCCGTAGGCGAGCGCGCTCGCTTCCAC
Organism: Myxococcales bacterium; assembly: GCA_013298325.1. GTDB lineage: Bacteria > Myxococcota_A > Polyangia > Polyangiales > Polyangiaceae > JAAFHJ01. Next base: position 8,451 of record JAAFHJ010000182.1, read on the forward strand.
AGATTTGCGAAGAGAATCGTTGCTTAGAAGCGCGATCGCCCCGGCGGCGATCGCAGCGGCGTCGGCGACGGGGACGAGGATCCCGCGGCCCTCCGCCAAAAGTTCGCGCGCGTAGCGGTAGG
>JAAFHJ010000187.1 GCA_013298325.1 Myxococcales bacterium
TTTTTTATTGACCATGGTTCATGCCTCGCATGGTCGCACTTCACGCTCAGGCTCGCGACTGATTTTGACTTTTACGGGTGGCAGTAGGTGGCCACGGGTGGCGGCGCCCCGTAGGGGATATGGCAACCGACTACGGATCCGACGTCTCGACGTTCCCGTCGCTGGACGTCACGGGGCGCAACATCACAGGCGTCCGCTGTGTGATCGAAGCGGTCGCCCGTCGCCTCGTCTCCGCGACCGGCTCGATTTGGTACGACCCGACCGCGGGCTACGACCTCTCCGCCGAGGTCGAAAACGACCTCTCGCCCCGCGAACTGCGCGCCCTCGAAAGCCGCGTCGCTGAGGAAGCGGAGAAGGACGACCGCGTCGGAGAAGCCAGCGTTTCCGCTACGTTGGCCGACAGCAAACTTCGCGTCGCAATCACGCTGATGCTCATCGACGGGACCCAGGCGTCCCCGTTCGTCGTGACCCCTGACGGCCTCGATTCCGAGGCGCTGGCTACCCTCTAATGCCTTCCCTACGCGACCTCCTCCAGACGCCGACCCGGGAAACCTGGCTTGATCGCATCCTGGAGTTCCTGCGTCTGCGCGGCTTCCCGGTGGGCGCGTGGCAAACGACATCGTTCCTTCGCTATTTCGTCGAGACGGAGGCCGATTCGTTCTCCGACGTCAACGGTGTCGTCGCCAAGATCGCGGCGGGCGGGTTCCTCAAGCTTTCATCGGGCGACTGGCTTTCCCTCGTCGCCGAGAACGTGTTCGACGAGGTGCGGAAACCTGCTGTTTTCGCGGAAGGAACCGCCACGCTCACGGACGTCGGCAACGTCGGGCCGGTAACCTACGCCACCGGCACGCTTTGGGTCACCACGGCGGGGCGCGAACTTCGGTACACGAACGCAGCAGCCGTCACCCTTCCGCTGGGCGGGTCGGTCACGGTCTATCTCAAGGCGGAAGCCGCGGGCGCCGTCTACAACGTCGGCAACAACGCGATCGATACCTTCGTGTCGGTCACCCCCGGCCTGACGGTCAGCAATCCCGCGGGAGCAAGCGGCACGTGGCTCACCGTCCAGGGCGTTGACGTCGAGAGCGACGCCGCCCTGAAGCAGCGGTGCATCGACAAGTGGGGGTTGCTCGGCAGCGGCGCGACCGATGGCGCGTACCGCTACTGGTCCAGCAGCGCTTCCCCCGAAATCACTAAGGTCCGTGCGTACTCCCCCGGCGGCGGCTCCGTCCGCGTCGTGGTGTCGGGTCCCAGCGGGCCGGTTTCTGCCGCAGCGCTCGGTGCAGCTGCGGCCCTTGTGGAATCGAAGCGCCCCCTAGGCGTTCCTGACGTCGTTGTGGACAACGCCGTGGCGGTGCCTGGCGTCGTCGGTGGGACGCTTGTGATGGAAGAGGGGCGCGATGGCGCGGCAGCGATTGCGGCAGCGCAGGCGGCCGTTGTGGCGTTTGCGCAGGGGCTCGGCATCGGCGCCAAGGTCTCGCGCGAGCGCCTCGTCCGCGAGCTCTTCGTCGACGGCGTCGCCGACCTCCAAGGCATCACGCCGGCGGCTGACATCGCCCTCGCCGACAACGAGGTGTTTGTCCCCTCGTTTGCCCTGGTGTCGGCATGAGCGAGACCTACGCCGACCACCAGACCGAATCGGCGCCGGGGTTTCTTGCCGACGACGATTCGCAGTCATGGCTGTGGACGCTCGGCATCGTCAAGGACGGGCTCGTCGCGGCGACCAAGGCAGCCGTCAAGGCTCGCTTCGCGAAGCTTGCTCCGCCCGACGCGCTCCTAGAGCTCGCGCGTGACCGCAACCTTGACGCGGGCTTCAACGAAACGCAGGCGTCGCTCCGTGCGCGCGTCCTAGGCGCGTGGGGTCAATGGCTTGAATCGGGGCGACCGTACGGCATTTTTCGCGCCCTCGAGATCGACGGGATGCCGAACGTCTACGTCACCGAGTCGTCATCCGATCCGACACTTCAATGGTTTGAGTTCGACGTGAAGGTCAGCCCGCCGTTCCCGTGGCCTGGCACGACCATCGCCGACGTGCCGCAAGCGTGGCAAGACCGTATCGTCAAGATGATTCGCAAGTGGAAACCGACGCATACGGTGTGCCGTCGCCTCACGATCGACGTCTACGGCGAGACATGGGCGCAGCGGTTTGCGCGTCGGCCAAAGTGGGGGACTACGCCAAAAGAGCCGTGGGGCCTTCGTCGCATTGTTTTCGAGAGCATCCGGTGACCCATGCCTAACGCATACTCCCCCTCCGACGCCTTCACGGCGGCCATTGACGCCGACCCGAACGACGATGGCGATAGCCTATCGCTGGACGCGTACATCCAGCCGCTCGCGAACCGCAGCGAGTACAACTTCCGGCGCCTCGGCATTGGGCCCAACACGCGCGTAACCGTCGTCGCCGGCGCCACGACCGTCGCCCTCGCGTCGCAGCCTGCCAACGAGCGGTGCCGCCGGTACACGCTCCTCAGCAGTTTTACCGCCGCCGACCCGCTCTACCAGGTCAACGCCCCGTCTTCGGTCACGCGCGCCGACGGCGACATGCTGATCGTTGAGGTCATCGGCGACCGACCCTTCGCGCTCGGCACGGGCTTCATCACGTCGGGCCTGCCAGCGGTCTTGCAGTCAAACCGGACCTACACGTTCGCCTACTACGCGACGGGCTTCGTCCTCCTTGAATCATCGGCGGCCTACCCGGCCCGCGTTGAGACGATTCTGAATGCACCGATTACTGACTATGCATGGCCAGCCACGACCACGGCAACGCCTTACAATCTGCTTTTGACGTCTACGTTCCCGGTCACGCAACCCGCGTTTCTCGCCGGCGATGTTGTTGAAGCCGACTTCGTGACGCGCCTCGTGAAACTCGCTGGCGCTGGCGGCGCAATCGGCGGGAGCATCGTTGAACTCGGCATTTTTGCAGACAACGCTGGCGCACTCACTTCTTTGAAGTTGCAATCGTTTACGCTGGACGATCCCACGGGCAGCGCCGCGTACCAGACAGGGATCGCGATGAAGGTGCGTTACCAGTTCCCGTCCAATGCGCCCATTGGGCGCGTCTATCGCGCGATGCTCAATCTTTCAAAAGGCGATGCAATCAATGGGTCGCGAAGCTTTGTTTACCCCTGCATGACCGTGCGGTCTCTCTCGCACGCGCGGAGCTAATATGTCGTGGGCTACCAGCATCTTTCAGTTCCTCGCGACCGCGGTCTACAACACCGTCACGCCGTCGCCGGCAAACGGCGAACAGGTCCCGTTTCAGTGCGACTCCGCGGGGCGCTTGCGCGTTGCTGTCGGCGAGGCGGCCTTCACCAGCGGCGGCGCCATGCGCGTCACCGAGGACCCTGCCGGGCTCACGTGGGCCACAAGCACGGCGGACGCGGGCGCCGCGTCGGCGACCCTCAAGGCGAGCGGCGGGACGTTCTACGGGCTCTTCGTGACGAACGGCGGGGGCGCAGACACGTGGTTGCACGTCGTTGACGGCACGACGCGCCTTGCTCCGCCGGTCAAGGTCCCTGCCGGCGGAACGATTTCCATCGAGTTCAACGGTGGGCGCCCCTTCGTGACGAGCCTCGCATGGTCCGCCCGCCTTGGAGCCGACTACACGAGCGGCGCGGACAGCGGAGCGGCCCTCTTTACCGTGGCGAAATACGTATGATCCGCAGCATTTCAGGCAGCGGCGGTTCGTCCGGTGGGGCCACGGTGGCGGCGGCGTCCTTGCTCATCACAACGGGTGCAGCGACCACGGTCCTCACGCTCGCGGCGCTCCCCGATGGCGTCTCCGTCGTCGACATCTACGCGCGTGCATCGACCGCGGGAGACCTTGCCGTTTGGGCTCGCAAGCGCTCCTGCGTCGTCCGCCGCACAGCGTCCGGCAACGTGACGATCGTCGGCACGTCCGCGGACCCCGACGCTGTGAGCGAGGGCGCAACCTCGGCGTTCGCTGCCGCGTTTGTGGCGGCTGGCACGAACCTCCTTGTTCAGTGCACGGGCGCTGCCTACTGGTCCGTGACCGCTCAGGTTCTTGGCTCAAACAACCCGAACGCGGCGCCAGCGGGACCGCTCCCCGACCTCGTGAGCCTCCTCCCGACGAGCGGACCCACGGCGGGTGGGACCTCGGTTGTCCTCACCGGAACCGACTTCACCGGCGCGACCGCGGTCTCCTTCGGCGGCGTCGCTGCGGCGAGCTTCACGGTCAACTCTTCGACGCAGATCACCGCGGTCACCCCGGCACTCACGGCGGGCGCGAAAGACGTCAGCGTCACGACACCTTACGGCACCGACACGCTCACCGCGGCGTTCACCGCGTCGGCGTTTACGCTTGCCGGGCTTGCCTGGGAGGTCTGGCTTCAGGGCACGTCGCGGTCGGCGTCGCAGATTCTCGGCACCCCCTCGGCGGGTACCTCAGGCAACGCGAATCGGAAGGTCACGTCGACGAGCGCCAACGCGATCGCCGCGGGCCCGACCTTCGGCGGCATCGCTTCGGTGGACTGGAATTCGGACGATATGTGGTCGTCCGGTCAGTTCATTACGAGCGACATCTTCCCCGCTGGCGCCAATGAGTTCACGTGCATTCTTGTGATGCAAGTGAATTCATACGCGACCACGGGGAGTGCGTTCCACGATATCCCGCGCCTCTTCGGCACGGGCGGCGGCGGGGCCTACTTCGCTCTCGGTGCGTTCAACGACGGGGCCGGTGGGAAGCTCGCGGTCGGCCTCTATGACGGTGCATTCAAGACGCTAAAAACCGCGTTTGCCACGGCGACGAAGCAAGTCGTCGCGATGCGCCTCAAGACCGACGGGACGCTTGGAATCAAGATCGGTTCCGCTGGGTGGGTGACACTCGCAGGCGTCGGCGCAGTGGCGTCGCTGACCAATTACCTAACGACGTTCTCCGCCGCTTCCCCCAGCAAGTCTGACGCGGACGTGGCTGAATTCTTGTTCGCGAAGGTCGGTCATACTGACGGAAACATCGACTCTTCCATGGCGGCACTCGCCACAAAATACGGGATCGTCCTATGAAGCCTTCTGCGCAACTTCTCGAGAAACTCGAAACGCGCAACGTCGACGAGCTCGTCGTGTTCCACCTCGCCGGGCGCGAGATCGCGCACGCGCGTATTGAAGCGGGGGTGAACCTTCTCCCCGAAGACGCGTTCACGGACGAGGAGTCCGCCTTTCTGATGGACATCGCAGCGCGCGTCCTATCGGCGCCGAGCGACTACCCGCGCACGCCGCACCTCGCCCCCGAGACCATCGTCCGCAACGGGATCGCGGCGAAGTTCCGGGGGCACGACGACGGGTTTTGGACGTGAAACGCGCGCTCGCGGCGCTGTTGCTCGCGTGCTCGTCGCCCTCCGAGGACAATATGCTGCTCTTTCCCGTCGCCCGCGCTGCGCCTCCTGCGCCCCCGATTGTGTGGGGCATCGTCGCCACGGGGCAGTCCCTTTCGGTCGGCGCGCGCGCGGGCGGGGCGCCTTACGCAACGCTCGTCGCTGGCGCGGGGGCCGACCACTACATGCTGGGGAACCTCGTCGGCAGTGGCGGTATCTCCAGCACGGCGAATCCCGCATCATCGTGGACGCTTCAGACGCTTTCGGAGCCGCTTCGCGGGTCGCCCTACAGCACCGGATGGCCGTCGAACGTGATGAACCAGAGCCTCCACGCGCCGCTGGCGTCGCGGCTCTCGTCCCTCGTCCCCGGCGTCAAGACCGCGCACACGGTCGTCGGCCAGGATGGACAAGGCATCGCGGGGATCAAGAAGGGCGGCTCGGTCGCGTCCTACGCGGGCAGCATCGCCGAAGCGACCAAGCTCCGCGCGCTCCTCTCGGCCGCAGGCTACGACTACCGCGTCGCGGCCGTTTTGCTCACGCATGGCGAGCAAGATCTCGGAAGCGCCAGCTACGGCGCCGACGTCCTTCAGCTCCAGGCTGACTACGAAACCGACCTCAAAGCGATCACCGGGCAGACGGGAACGATTCCGATCATTGCGACGCAGCCGAGCGCGGGCTACCCGCAACCTGGCGTCGGTAACACGAGCAATATCAACGACGTACTCTTGTCGACGTCGCTGTCGTATCCGTCGCGCATCATCCTCGCCGGGAGCAAGATCGGACTCTCGTATTTCTCCGGCGACTACCACCTCGACGCCGCTGGTAGCCGCGACCTCGGGTACCTCTACGCCGACGCGGTCGCGCCGATCATCGCGGGGGGCACCGCGTTCTCGCCGCTCTACCCCATCAGCGCCACGCGGGCGGGCTCCGTTGTTACCGTCACGCTGAACCGTGCGGCCAGCTTCGATACCTCGCTTTGGGGCACGACCCACGCATCGACCTATTCGAGCGCGTGGGCGAACGGGAAGGGTTTCGAGGCCGTCGACGGTGGCGGCTCGCCCATCGCGATCTCGTCCGTTTCCATTGTCGGCGCCGTCGTGACCATCACGTGCGCGAGCGCCCCGACGACCATCAGCAACGCCCTCTACGGCGACGGCACGGGGACGATTCGGCGCACGCAGGTACGCGACGCGTCGGGCAACTGGCTCGTTCAATTCTCACGCGCGGTCTGACCGCCACAATCGCGGACCTCACACGGAGACAGTGGGATGACCACCGAAGACGACCTCGAAACCATCGAGCGGGAAAACGCCACTACGGGCGCCCTTCTCCGCCGCATCGACGAACGCGTCGCCAGCGTCGCCGGAACGTGCCGCGACATTGTCGACGAACTCGCGCGCGTGGGTACCGCCCTTATCGCGATTGAGACGTGGAAGGCGTCGGCGGAACTGCGCATCAGCGTGCTTGAACGGGACGCTGCGGAACTCCGTAGCGACGTGCGCACGCTTCGCGCTGCCGCAGAACGTCGCTCGTCGCTTCATTCTCTGAGCGACGCTGCGGAAGAGGCGGAAAAGAGCGCCATTCTGCGCGCCCTCAAAGAGTCGCGCCTCGAACACGAGAAGTCGCGGAAGCGACTCGCGCTCCAAAACCTCGTGGCATTCATCGTGATCGTCGCGGGCATCGTCCTTCGAACGGTCCTTTTCGGAGGTCACTGACCATGCACGAACTCATTCAATGGGCGAAAGACCACCCGGTCTACGCCACGTCACTAGCCTATCTCCTGATCGGCGCCCTTGGCGAGTTGGGCCAAGCCCTCACCGCCGACTACCCCCGCGCCGCTAAGTTTTTCGCCGGGCTTTCGCGCTTCGGCACCGCGCTGTTCTCAATGTACCGCCTCGCGGCTCCGAAGCCCGCGGTTCCCGACGCCCCCGATAGCGAGCCGTCCACCAAGGACCTAGGCCGACGCACCGACGAGCGAGGGTCCGCCCTTCTCGACTTCGTGGGAAGCCTCGGATTCCTCGGAATCGTCGTCGTTTTGATTGTCCTATTGGGCGGATGCGTCCCCGCGAAAGACGCCATGGCACAGCGACGCGCGACCGCACGCGGGACCGTCCTCGTTCTCGCCGAAGCGGTGCGTGTGGCTGACGAAGCGTGCGCCGCGCGCGCCACGGCGACCAAAGATCTCGCCCTCGCCGAGACGTGCGCCCAGGCCTACAGCGACGCGCGAATCGGGGCCATCACTGCCGCCGCTGCCGTTGATGCATGGGACGCGGGCAGCAAAGCGGGCGTCGTGTGTGGCGTCGCTAGCGCCTCGAAAAACCTTGGGAATATCACGGCCGCATTGCGCAAAGCGGGCCTCGGTGTCCCCGCCATCGTCGACGACGCCGTGCGCCTCGTCGGCCTCCTGTTTGCCGCCGAAGGGACGTGCCAGTGATCGGACGCACCGTCCACTACCGGCTCCCCGATGAGGTCGTTCTCGCGGGCGATGGCTCCTACGTCAAGGATCGAATTCGCCCTGCGATCGTCGTGCGCATCATCGGCAAGACGTCGATTCTGCACGTCTTCTTGGACCCTGCCGCCGACCGCGACGTCAGCGCCGCCGATTACGTCGTGCGGTCCGCCTCCGAAGGCGTCGGCGTCGGACAGTGGCGCGCCATCGCCCAGATCCATCATCGCGAAACCCTCGCCGACGTCGAAGCCGAACTCTCCGCAGGTGCCCAATGAACCTCGAATCCGTCGCCCTCGCCATCCTTGAGCAATCCGTGGCCCTCGCCCCCTCGCTCGCGCGCATCGTCCGCGCGGGCGCAGAGGCGCTGCCTGACGAGCCGATCTCGCCGCGCATCCTGATGCGCCTTCCCGCCGACGGCGCAAGCGCCAAGGCCGCCGCTGACCTTCGAGCCCTCGCCGCCGCGGAGAACAATCAATGAGTACGACCAAGAAGCATACCCTCTCGGATGGCACCTCGCCGATCGTCACCGCGGACGACGCAGGCGGGCACCGCCCCGAGTTCGTCCCCGTTGACCGAGACGGCAACGTCATCGCCGCCGGTGGCGGAGGGGGTGGGGCATCTGGCTCTGTCACTGCGGCGGGCGTCAACGGGAGCCTCGCGCAGGCCGTCCAGGGCATCAACGGCGGCGTGGCAATGCCGATCTCCGCCGCAGATCGGAAGAGCGGCG
>JAAFHJ010000183.1 GCA_013298325.1 Myxococcales bacterium
CCGGCGCTGGCAAAACGGGCCTCTTTGACGCGCTCGCGAAAGCGGCCGGCGTCGACAAAGAGGCGATCGTCGGCCACGACCTGATGCTCTACGACACCCTCGCGCCCGCCCAAGGGGGGCTCGACGGGGAGTTTGTCTATTCGGCACGCCTCGACAACCTCGCCTCCTGCCATGCCGCGATCGGCGCCCTCATGGATGCAAAAGCGACCGTCGGCGGCCACGTCGCCGTTGCGGCCCTCTTCGATCACGAAGAGGTCGGGAGCGGGAGCGCCTACGGGGCGGAGTCGTCGTTCCTCCCTCGAATTCTCGAACGAATTTCGGGCGATCGGAGCCGCTACTTCCAGCTTCTCGCTGGATCAGCCTGCGTGAGCGCCGACATGGCCCACGCCGTCCACCCGAACTACGCAGAGCGCCACGAGCGGAACCACAAGCCGCGCCTCAACGCCGGCCCCGTCATCAAGACGAACTCCCAACAGCGCTACGCGACGAGCGCGGAAACGGCGGCGAACTTCCGTGCACTCTGCAAGGATGTCGACGTCCCCGTCCAGACCTACGCCCACCGAACCGATCTCCCCTGCGGCTCTACGATCGGCCCGATCACTTCAACGTTGCTCGCAATTCCGACGGTAGACGTCGGCAATCCGATGCTCGGAATGCACTCGGCACGCGAGGCTTGCGGCTCCGACGATCAGGCGCTCATGATCCGTGTACTTTCCCGGTTCTTCGCGACGTGAGCGGCTCGACGTTCCGCGCGCTCCTCGCCCTCGCCTTTGCCACCCTCCCGCTCCTCGGCGGCGGCTGTACGTCGAAGGTCGGTGCAGCCTGCAAGAAAGGGCAGGTCGCCTGCGCCGACGCCGCGACGATGCTGGTCTGCGCGACGAGCGGCTCCGACGACGCCCCAGGGACCTTCGAAGCGGTCCGCTGTGCCGGCCCGAAGGGCTGTACAAAAGGGGGCAAAATCGCGTGCGATGGCCCGGTCGCCCACCTCGGCGGTGCCTGCTTGGGGAATGATGCATCTTGCACAGAATCGGGCACCGAAGCGCTCCGTTGTGACAATGGAAAGTACGCCCCGTGGCTCGCCTGCCGGGGCCCGAAGAAGTGCCTCGGAGCAGGAAAAAACCTCGCCTGCGACGCATCGATCGCCCGCACCGACGAGGCATGCACGAAGCCCGGCATCTACGCCTGCGCCGACGGCGGCAAGGAGCTGCTCCAGTGCGACGGGAGCCTCTGGAAGACCTTCCGACGGTGCCGCGGGGTGAGCGGCTGCCGCTTCGACGCGGCGACGAGCGAAGCGAGCTGCGACATGAGCGTGGCAGATGCCGCAGACCCCTGCGCAACGCCTGGAATTGTCGCCTGTTCGAGCGACGGCAAGGCGGAACTCGTCTGCCGGGCGGGCGTCTTTGCGATCTCGCGGGCATGCCCGAAAAAGGGGTGCCGCAGCACCGACCGTAAGCGCATCGAATGCGAATAGCGGCGTTAGAAGCGCCCCGCGCAGCCGAGCCCGACGAGGCCACCGCCGAGCGCTGGCGCGCATGCGACCGCTGAATCCTTGGAAATTCCAACCGTTTTCGTAGACGGAGCGCCTAGCGCCACCATCAGCGCACCGCCGACCAGGAGCGCGCCACCGCCAATGGCCGTCCCAAGACCGACGTTCCGCCAGAGCTTCGTGGAGTTGGCGAGATCGTCGCAGTTCTTGCTGAGGTCCTTCAAGCAGGTGTTGTGACGGCCGGCGTCCGTCTCGCCGAGGCCGAAGGAGACGCCGGAAACGACGCCGAGCAGTGCCCCACCGCCGACGAAGACCCAGCCAACCGTCCGCAGCCCGCCATTGCTGACGACGACGGTCACAGGAGGCGGCGGCGTTCCTGGCCCCTTTGCGTCGTGAGATTCTTTCGGAACGACGGCGACCGGCGCCAAGGTGAACGATTCGCGGGCCAGCGCCCCCCGCTCGACGGTGATCGACCGGCTGCCACGCTCAAAGCCCTCGGCGGTGACGACAAGCGTGTGCGAACCGACGGCGACCCGAAGCGGGGCGGCGAGCGGCGTCGCCCCCTGGGCCTCGCCGTCAATGACCAGGGAGGCGGGGACCGACGTGCGGACGTCGAGGGAGCCGAGGCGGTCTGCTACGTTTTTCCGAGCGTCTTCCAGCGTTTGGCGATGCTTGGCGATCCATGCGTCGGTCGTCGCTGCGAGCGCCTCGTCGAGGTGCTTTTCGGCGGCGGGGAAGAGTCCAAGGGCCTGCTCGGCGAGGGCGACCTGGGCAAGCGTCCGAGGCGCCGGCGCGAGTTCCTGCGCCTTGCGGAACTTCGCAAGGGCCTCTTCGTCGCGCCCCGCCTTGCGCAAATCTTGACCTTCGACAACGAGCTTATTCGCCGTTTCTGCCGGCTTTTCAGGCTCAGCAAACGCTGTAACGGAGAAAAGCGTAGCGAGCGAAAGGGCGCAAACGAACGAAAGTTTTCGCATCATTCAATCCGTAATGACGGGGGCGCCGTTCGCCCCCGTAGCCGGTTTTGCCGGAGCAGAAGCGCTGGGGGCCGCCGAAGGGACCGCGCGCGCACTGGAGGAAGTGACGACCGAAGGGGCACCGGCCGGCTTTGTCACGGTGTGGGACTCCCGCTCGGAGGCCGCCGGGAGGGCCGTCACCGAAATGCCGGTCGACGAAGCAGCCGTCGACGGTGTTGCGGAGACCTCCTGAGGCGCAATCGCGCTGGATGTGGGGCCGTTGCTCGCCGCGCCAGTGGGGCCTCGACGGGCAGCGACGTAGCCTCCAATTCCTGCGCCGACGAGTAAAAACCCTGCGACGAAGGGCCAAACGCGGAACGAACGCCGCGGTGGCGCGAGCGGCTCCCCTTCCCAAGCGCGCGCGGTATCGCCGGCGGTCGACGGGCGCCTTCCGTCTAGGGACGGCGACGCGACCGTCGCCCCGGCAGAGAGCGCACCGGCGGCGGTTTCGAGAGAAGCGGGCGCGAGGGACGGAACAGGCACCGACCGAGCCCCCGGACGTGACGAGAGCGCAAAGCGAGGTCCCGTCGATCCGGGCCCCCCGAGCGCTTCTGGCGCGGCGAGCGGAAACAGAGCCGCTGCGAGATCTTCCGCCATTGAAAAGCGGTCTTCCGGATTCTTCTGAAGGCAGCGTTCGAGGATGAATGAGAACTCTTCGGAGATCCCTTCGCGCAACGTATGAACGGGAACGGGCGCCTGCGTGCAAATCTTCATCGAAAGATCGATCAGCGTATTGCCATCGAAAGGCGGCTGACCGGCGAGCATCTCGTAGAGGATGACGCCAAGCGCCCAGATGTCGGTGCGGCGGTCGACATCTTTCGGCGCCGTCAGCTGTTCGGGGGACATATACAGCGGCGACCCGAGGACGGTGCCGGTCTGCGTCAGCCCACGCGCTTCTCGCGTAAAATCAAGCGATTCAAAACGCTTCGCGATCCCAAAATCGAGAACCTTCAGCCGAGTGCCGCCAGCGGCGGTCGCCATCAAGAACAGGTTCTGCGGCTTCAGATCGCGATGGACGATCCCGAGGCTGTGCGCCTCGCCGATCGCCTCGCACGCTTGGATCAAGAGCCCGGCGGCGATCCCCGGAGCGATCGGCCCCTCCTCAAGGCGAGCGGAGAGATCGCGGCCGGTCAGGTGCTCCATCACCAGGTACGGGAGCCCGTCGTGCTCGCCGAAATCGTGGACGCGCGCCACATGGGGACTCGTCAACGACGCAGCGACCTGCGCTTCCCGCTGGAGGCGGAGGCGCCACTCATCCTGGACGGCGCCGTTGACCCCGCGCACAAACTTGAGCGCGACCTTCGTCCCGAGCGCGAGGTTCGTAGCAGCGACGACGAATCCCATACCGCCAGCCCCGAGCAGGCGTTCGACGCGGTACTTCCCCCCGATCGTCTCACCGATGGGAATGGTCTGTTCGTGGTCGGCCATCGTCGCGGCGGGACCGTAGCAAAATGCAGCGCCGAAAGATCGATTGTCGACGACGGAATCAGCCGTCTTTGCAGCAGCGGAAGCCGGTCGAGTAGTCGTGGTAGGCGACGTCGTGGGCGTCGGTCCGGTAGTGGCACCCATCGCCATTTTGAGCGGTATCGAGGTAATAGCCGCCGCGGAACGTCCCGTTCGGGTCGTCGACCCACTCGTGGAGGTTCCCAACCAGATCGTAGGCCCCAAAGGACGACTTGCACTTCCCATGGCGCCCGGTCTTCGAGACGGTGCCCGGCTGCTGGTTCAGCCGAGGATCATTCATGGTTTGCGCGCCGTAAAGGTCGGGCCCGGAGAGCTTCGGATAGAGGGTCGCGAGCGGCGCTTTCCCGTTGTCGTTGCAGACCGCATCTTTCCGGTCGTTGCCGTAGGGGAAGGTCGTCCCCTTCTTCCCTTCGCAGGCGGTGACCCATTCCGCCTCCGCACAAAGGCGCTTTCCCGCCGCCTGACAGGCCGCTTCCGCGTCATTCTTGGAGACATAAGCCTGCGGAACAACACCGGCTCGCGAGACCGCCTTGACCGTTTTTCCGGCCGGATTCTCGTAGGGGGAAAAGGCGACCCACGCCCCGCCCTTCTTCTCAACGAGCGACGCTTCCCACTTGTCGATACAGACTCGACCATGAAAACGGGCAGTTGCGGGCCCTTTTGAGGCATCGACGAGGACCATTTCCTTCGGGCAGCCCCGATGCCTCGACGACGATTTCGCCTTTGTCCCGTCGGAGGATTTCGACTCCTTGTCCGACTTCCCTGCGCCAGGTTTCGTCTTTGAGTCGCTCTTGCCGCGCGCATAGCTTGGCGTCACGACAAGTGCTGCACCGAAGACGAAAACGCCGACCGCCGCTAGCCAACGCGTCCGTGCGCGAAGCGGAAGACGGCAGGGAACTCTCTGCAAACGCATGGGCAGGCGAGCTAGCAGACTCGACGAAAAACGCCCGCTTCTCGGCAAAATCCGAAAAACGGGCGTAAATTCAGCTATTTCGACGAGTTTTCTGCTTCGTCGACGCCGCCTCTCAGTGCGGAATCACGCCGCCAAACCAGGCAGCGGCCCCCGCCGCGGCGATGACGACGAGAAGACCGACAGCGATGACCGGTCCGTTCCCCGCTTTTTTCGCCGGGATCGGCTCTGGCGGCGGCGCGATCTGCGCAGCGGCGGCGGCGGTGACCGGAGCCATGATGTTCATTCCGGGCGGAATGGTCCCCCCCGGCGGAATCGGACGGGGGGGCGCCGGCGGCGGCTCCGAGCGCATCGGGAGACCGAAGGACGTCTCTTCGAGGTCGGCGAGGTTCCCCTCCGAGAGGTTCTTGATGCTCGAGCGAATCGAGTCTTCTTTGCGCTTTTGGGCCGTTTGCGCCGTCTGGGCGACGTCGCCAAGGCCGAAATCGGCAGCCCAATTCGTCGGGTCGACGAAACTGGCGGCGGCCGACGGGCCGAGGGTGCTCCGGTGGATATCGGCGACGGGGGCGGCCGGCTTCTCTTCGACGTCTTTGTCGGTCAGCGAGGTGAACTCGAAGAGTGCCTCCTCGATGAGCTTGTCGATGATGCTCCCCTGGGGCTTCGGAACCTTCGCTTTTTCTCGCATCGTCCCTTCGACGATTTGCGCGAGGTCGAAGGTCGAGACGGGGCGGCCGAAGGCAAACAGGAAGCGCGTGAGGTCCTGACCGAGCTCCCGGGCCGTCAGATAGCGCGCGGACGGGTCGCGGGCGAGCGACTTGAGCAGGATGCGCTCGAGTTCGGCCGGGACGTCTTTGTTGATTTGACGGACCGACGGCACTTCCGCCATCTGGACCTTTTTCACCGTTTGAAAATCGGTGTCGCCCATAAAGAGGCGCTGGCCCGTGAGGAGCTCGAAGAGGATAATTCCGACGGCGAAGATGTCGGTCCGGAGGTCGACCTCCTGCCCCATCGCCGCTTCCGGGGAGAGGTAGGAAAACTTCCCTTTGATGATGCCCGGCTCGCTCTTTTCGAGCTGCGACGACGCTTTCGCGAGGCCGAAGTCCACGATCTTTACTTCGCCGTACTTCGTGATGAGCACGTTCGGCGGAGACATGTCGCGGTGGACGATTTCAAGGGGGACGCCGCTGTTGTCCGTGAGCTCGTGAGCGTAGCTCAAACCCTTGCAAATTTCGACCGCTATATGGGTTGCAACCTGCACGGAGAATTGCTTCCCCGTCTTCTTCATTTGCTCGGCTACGCTCTTGAGGTTCGCCCCATCGACGAACTCCATGACGATGAAGAAGGCATTGTCGCCGACGCCGATATCGAAGACTTGAACGCAGTTCGAGTGACTGAGACGCGCGGAAAGACGCGCCTCGTCCAAGAACATCGCGATGAAGCGCTTCTTCTCCGAAAGGTGGGGGAGGACGCGTTTGATTGCGACCTGTTTCTTGAACCCTTCAAGCCCCTCACTCTCCGCACGGAACACCTCGGCCATGCCGCCGGATTCCAGCTTTTCGAGAACGCGATACCGATGCGGAGAGTCGGTCATGAATCGTACCTTCCCCGTCAATTCCGGGGCAATGTGGAGGCAAGCGCGAGCGGCAACGACCCCTGGCGGGGGCCAGAGCACCGGTCGGAGGGAATCTGCCACCTTCCGTAGAGGAGGGTCAATGCTGTTACTCGCCAAACCGGTTCCGCCGCTGGAGGGCCGGCGAAGATCGGCGGGGACGCGTGGCGGGAAGTTCGTGGCTAGGGGCGGCGCGTGCTAGGCTCGCGCGCCTAATGACGGCGACGCTTGGGATGAACGATCTGGTCGCGGGGAAGTATCGCCTCGTCGCCATGATCGGCGAAGGGGGCCTCGGCCAGGTGTGGAGCGCCCGCCATGAGTTGCTTGGCGGCGACGTTGCGTTGAAGTTCCTGAAGCCGACGGAGGCCTCCAAGGCCGACGCCGTCGGTCGCTTTCTTCGCGAGGCTCGCGCCGCCTCCGCGCTCCGAAGCGATCATGTTTGCAAGGTTTTTGACGTCGGCACCCACGAAGGCATGCCCTTCTTGGTCATGGAAAAGCTCGAAGGGGAAGACCTCGGCTCCCTCCTCGACCACTGCGGGACCCTTCAGCCGTCGCTCATCGCGGAGATCGTCGTTCAGGCCTGCCACGCGCTCTCGGAAGCCCACGCGCTCGGCATCATCCACCGGGACGTCAAGCCGGAGAACCTGTTCGTTCTTTGGCGGGGCGATCGCCCGATCGTGAAGGTGCTCGATTTCGGCCTCGCCACCGGCGCGACCCAAGATCTGCAGGCGCAACGACTTACCGCGACGACGACGACCTTCGGGACGCCCCTCTACATGGCGCCCGAGCAGCTCCGTGCCGCGAAAAACGCCGACGCCCGCTCGGACCTCTGGTCGCTTGGGGTCGTTCTCTTCTTCGCAAGCGCCGGGAGGCACCCCTACGTCGCCGAAGCGATCCATGAGCTCTGCATCAAGATCGCGACGGAGCCTGCGCCGCCCCTCGGCTCGGTCTGGCTCGGGGCGCCCCCGGATTTCGCAGCGATCGTCGATCGTTGCCTCGCGCGCGACCCTGCGCGCCGCTTTGCTTCCGTCGGAGACCTTGCCGATGCCTTGCGCCCGATGGCGCGCCCCCAGGGGCGTCCGATGCCGCTCCCTCCCGAGGCACGCCCGCAACTCTCCTCCCCCGACATCTCCGGGCATTCCCCGGACGCGGCGACGCTCGTTCACAATGTGCCCGCCTTCGGCGGCACGATGGCGCCGGTCTCCTCGGGGCGGAGCGGCGGTGCGGCGGTCAGCAAGCGGCCGGTAGCCCTTATTGCGAGCGGTGCCGTTGCCGGACTTGTCATCCTTGGGTCGGTCGGTGCGATTGCCGCGCGGCTCCTCCGCGACCCGCCGCCGGGAAATTCACTGGGGAACGCCGCGTCGGAAACGGCACAGACCGCCGTGGCAACTGCTCCCACGCCAAGCGCGACGGCATCGGCTACTGCGTCGGCATCGGCCCCGACGACGGCCCCCTCGGCGCTGCCCGTCGCGAGCGCACCGCCGGTGGCTTCCGGGAAGGCGATCGCGACCGGAAAAATACCGGCAACCGGAAAAACGGCGGGAGTTCCGTCCACGGTACCTCCCCAACCGACCGGAACAACGGCAACTGGAGCGAACGGCTCCCTGATCCTTCACTAGGCGCTTCGTCGTTACTTTCCCGCGCAACTGCGGTACTCCCTTCCTCGCCATGAACGCCCGCTTCGCTGCCCTCACGATTGCCACGATCCTTGTCTCGGCCTCGACCGCCTACGCGGGGACGCCGACCGAGCTCGTACAAGAGGGTGTAGCTCTTCGCGAAAAGGGGGACGACAAGGGAGCACTCGAGAAATTTCGCGAAGCCGACACCGCCGCCCCCTCCGGCGAGGCGAAGGCTCAGATGGCACTCGCCGAGCAGGCGCTTGGGCGTTGGTCCGACGCAGAGCTTCATTTGAAGGCGGCGCTTGAAGACGGCACAAACGCCTTTGTGAAGCGGAACCGGAAGCCCCTCGAAGGGGCGCTGGAAACGATCGGCAAGCACCTGGCGACGATCTCCCTGGTCGACCTGCCCGAAGGTTCCCTTGTCGCCCTCGACGACAAAGATTTCGCACCTGCCCTCCCC
>JAAFHJ010000185.1 GCA_013298325.1 Myxococcales bacterium
AGCCGGACGTCTACCTCGCCCGTGCTGAACTCGAGCGACGAGACGACCGGTTTGAGGACGCGCTCCCCTACTTCCGGGCGGCCCTCGGAGGCCTCGAAGGCGAGCTGCTCCTGCGTGCTTCCCTCGGTGCTGCCGACTGTGCGCTCGCCCTTGGAAGCTTGGATGATGCACGCGATTCTTTGCTCTATGCACGGAGCGCCGACCCGGCAAACGCCGACGTCCTCCGCCGCCTCGCCGACGTCCTCGCGCAGCTCGGCGACGAAGAGGGTCGCGGGGAAGTCCTCGCAATTCTTGCAACTCTGGTGACCGACCCCGAAGAGCGCGGCCGCCTCGCCCTCGACACGGGTATTGCACTCTACACGCAAGGACGCCTCGAAGAGGCCCTCGAAGCGCTCGCCCAGGCCCGCGCGGCGCTCCCCGACGACCTCGATGCGATCGCCCTCTACGCCGATACGCTCACCGCTCTCGATCGCCTCGATGATGCGAAGGCGGTCCTCGACGACGAACTCGGACGCCACAAAGGCCAGCGAACGAAAGAACTTGGCGCGCTCTACTACCGCGTCGGGCGGATCGCCCAGGCCCGTGGCGATGAGGCCGGCGAGCTCAAGGCGCTCTCCACCGTGCTCGACATGGACCCGCAGAACGGCGCCGCTGCCGCCGAACTGGCCGATCTCGCGCTTCGCGTGGGGCAGTCGGTCTTGGCGACGAAGGCCCTTCGCGCCATCACCATGCTCAAAGAAGAGTCGCCGATGCCGAAGGCGAACGCCTACTTCCACCTCGGCGAAATCGCCTATCAGGAGGGGGATGCCGTCAAGGCTTCGATGATGTTGAAGCAGGCACTGGACGAGGATCCGAGCCTCGGAGAGGCGCGAGATCTCCTGCGAATCGTCGGCGGCTGACCGGCTATCGGATAAGTAAATGAAACCCCCGCGCCATCGAAAGAAGGCGCGGGGGTTTTGTTGTCAGAGCAGCGTTTGAGTTGCGTCAGTCGTGGGCGCGGATCCGCGCGGCGATCAGCCCCGCGCAGCTCTCGACGTGCAAGAAACCGCCAGCGGTTTGTGCGAGCTCGACGGCGCGCGGGTGACTGTCGGTGACGGCAATTTTCTCAAAAATTTTCGATGCCGCGAGCCGTTCGAGAGAATCGCCGGGCATGATGCCGTGGGTTGCGATGGCGGCGACCCTTGCCGCTCCAGCATCGAGGTAGGCGCGCGCAGCTTGCATGAGTGAGCCGCCCGTTCGGATCATATCGTCGTAGATGACAACGGTCTTTCCGTGGACCTGAGCGCTCACGGCAGTGATCTGGGTGGTCGCACCATCAATGCGGCGTTTGAAGACGAAGGATGCCGGGACACCGAGATCATTAGCGAGGGATTCGACCCACTTGGCGCGGCCGGCATCCGTGCACGCAAGAACGAGATTCTCGGTGCCGTTTGCCATTTCTTTCGCGACGCGCAGGACGAAATCTTTCCCGTACACGTGCACCGGAACAATCGACCCTTCAAAGTAGTAGGGGAGCCCCTCGGTGTGGGCGTCGAGGAGGAAGATTCGATTCGGCGCGTCCGCTTGGGGAATCGACGACAGCAGCCGCGCGCGGTTCTTCGCCGTCACGATTTCGCCGGCGTCGGTCGCCCGTTCCATCGTCGCGTACCCAAAGTAGGGGACGACCAGCGACAGCGACCGTGCCCCGTACTTCACGATTCCGGAAGCAAGATCAAAGAGTTCGAGTGTGTCCCCCTCCGTGGGCGTACCGCCAACGAGCACAACATCGCGGCCGCGGACGTCGCTCCGGAGGCGTAAGTACCTTTCCCCATCCGGAAAGCGCCGCCGCTCCACGGAACCGACCTCCCCACCGAGAAGGGAGGAGAGACGCCCCCCGAGCGCCTCGTAGCTTTCGACCGAGTAGACGAGCTTTTCGCGCATGGGACCTCACCGCTGGTCGTATACTTCTAGGCAGCCGTGTCGCAAGATCCCTTCACTCGCTGGCTCGATGCCATCAAGACGCAGACCTACTATGGGATGCTTCGGCTCACGCCCCAGGCGTCCCCGGCCGACGTCAAACGTGCCTTCCACGAACTTGCGCTGCACTTTCATCCCGACCAATACGCGGGGCGCGATCCGGCGCTGGCTCGGTCGGCCGGGGAAGTGTTTAAGCGCATCGTTGAAGCCTACAACATTCTCTCTTCGCCGGAATTGCGCGCGAAGTATGATCTTTTCCTCGCCGTAGGGAAGATCCGGATGGACCCGAACGAGCGTCCACCGGAGAAGAAGAAGGTCCGCGTCCGCACCCTGGAAGAGATCGCGCAGGATCCGCGCGCGAAGAAATCGGCAAAGAAGGCCGACGCATTCCTCGACAATGGAAATCTAGAAGCGGCCCGTCTCGCGCTCACAGAAGCGTGCAACGGGGAGCCGTTCAATCAGGAACTCAAAGACCGCCTGCGGTTGATCTACGAAGCGATCGCCCTCGAGTAGCGCGAAGCGAGTGCGTGACCGGAGGCCGCTCGACGCGTCCGTCCGCGAAGCGGGAGATGGCGCGGAAGTGTCGGCAAACGCGTTTGTCTCCGCCCGGCGAGACGCCAGATCGAAGAACGCGTAGCCTTCGTCGCCTATGGTCGCTTCCGTTTCCGGGTCGGTCGCTGTCACGCTCCGTGTGCCGCGCGAACAAGTGTGGCCGTTTGTGGCAGACACCGACCGCGTCAATCGGGTGCTCGGAAATGCGGCGGTCGACATCTTGCCCGTCGACGAAGCGGCAAAAGAGCGCGGCGTCATGTTCGTCGGAGCGACCCACTTTGGGCCGTTGAAGATTGTCTACGATGAGTACCCTTTTGACTTTGTCGCGGGGCGCTATTTTTCCGTTCGGCGCATTCTTCGTAGCGGCCCCGTCGAGGAAATTTCCTATCGGGTCGACCTTCGCGATGATCCAAACAATCGGGATGCTT
This sequence comes from Myxococcales bacterium, assembly GCA_013298325.1. Taxonomy (GTDB): domain Bacteria; phylum Myxococcota_A; class Polyangia; order Polyangiales; family Polyangiaceae; genus JAAFHJ01. The sequence goes on from JAAFHJ010000185.1 coordinate 2,937, forward strand.
GCGTAGCGGAGGTCGTGCTTACCCTCCTTCCACGAAATGCACTTGTTTCGCCGGTCAGTCACCTCGCAGTTCGCGAAGTGCTCGCGAAAAATCGGAAGTTTCTTGAGGATCTCGATGGCCATCTCGCCGTTGGTGGGAGCCACCCCTTTCAGGTCGATGCCATCCACGGTGTCGACAATGACCGCTTCGAAATCGCCCGGCGTAGCCTCCTCGCGCATCAGCCGGGGCCCCCGCGTGTGGCCGAAAAAATTGCGGAATATCTTGCACATGCTCCCGATGCCGACGTCGTAAAGCTCCGCCCCTACGAGGTCGCCGACGCGCTGAATCTCGACCGCCGCGAGACCCTCGTCGCCCTGCTCGCCGCCGTTCCGGCCGGCCTCGTCGAGCTGCGTTGGGCGGTCGTTTGCCCGTCCTGCCAGGCCCCCAGCGGGACGTTTCCGACCCTCGACGCCTTTGCGCCACCCGGCCATTGTGACCTTTGTGACCTCACCTACGCGGTCGCTCTCGATGAAGCGGTCGAGGCGGTCTTCGTGCCTCACCCGGCCGTCCGGCGCATCGAGGCTCGTCCTTTCTGTCTCGCTGGCCCCGGGCGTCTCCCCCACGTGATCGCTCAAGCGATGGCACCCCCGTCCGGTGAAGCGTCTCTCGTTGTCGCGGCGAATCCTGGGCGATTCCGGCTCTTTGCGCGGGGCGGCTTCTACCGGGCGGTGACCGTCGAGGAGGGGGCCCCTACCGAACTCCGCGTACCGTTGTCCGCTCTCGATCCCCTCGAAGGCGGAGAAACTGCCGCGAAGACCACCCGACCTCCCCTGCGCGTCGCCCCCGGCGGGACGATTTATGTGCAGAATACAGAAGCGGCCGCGCGCCCGGTGAAGCTGGAGCACCTTCAGTTTGCGAGTCGGGCTGCGACCGCGCTTGCGGTTAGTCAACTCCCTGAATTTGCGCGACTTGTAGGGCGAGATCTGCTGCGGCCGGGCACCCCACTTTCTGTTTCGAGGGTCGCCTTGCTGTTCAGCGACCTCGTCGGATCGACGGCGCTCTACGCGAGCGTCGGCGATGCGGCTGCGTTCCGACTCGTCGCCGACCACTTCGATGTGCTGAAGGCGGCGATGGAGGCGGAGGGGGGCGTCGTCGTGAAGACGATGGGCGACGCAGTGATGGCCTCATTCCCGGAAGAGGGGGCGCTCGTGCGTGCTGCCGGGAAAGCCCTTGAAGCCTTTGAAGAATTTTGCGGGCGAACGCCGCACGGTGCCGCCGTTGGACTGAAGCTCGGCGGCTACGCCGGCCCCTGCTATGTGATTCGTGCCAACGAAACCCTCGATTACTTTGGGCAAACGGTCAACGTCGCCGCCCGCCTGCAAGGACTCGCCGGGGCCGGCGAGCACATCGCCCTCGCCAGCGCCTGGGACGCGATCGCCGACCACGGACCGCTCCGCGAGGTGGAGCGCTTCACGGCCCAGGTCAAGGGCGTCCCTGAGCCGCTCGTGCTCGTCCGCGCCCGCTGCGAACGCGCGGCACCCCCTTGACGCACCGCCGCACGCTTCCTATACCCGCGCCGCCGTGGATCACCCTCCCGCCGTTGAAGAAATCGCACCGAATTCGGCCCGTTCAACGACGGTCTTCGCCGACTATGTCGCGCTCGCGAAGCCGGGAATCACGATCTTCAACGTACTTACCGCGCTCGGCGGCCTCTGGCTTGCCCACGAGCGGGGCGGAGTTGGCGCGTCGAAGGTGCCTGTGTCGGGCGGTACTGTCCTGGCGACGCTCGTCGGGACGACGCTGATCGTCGCCGGCGCAAACACGCTGAATCAGTACATCGAGCGGAACATCGACGGCTTGATGAGCCGCACGAAGGATCGCCCGCTCCCCACGGGGCGCGTCACGGCCCGCGCCGCGCTGATCTACGGTATCGCCCTCTCGGCGCTTGCAGTGCCGGTCTTCGCGATGGGGACGAACGGACTCACGACGGCGCTCGCTGTGTTCGCCAACCTCGCGTATGTGCTCGCATATACGCCGATGAAGCAGCGCTCCCACCACTCCCTGCTCGTCGGGGCGGTCCCGGGCGCGATGCCGCCGCTCCTCGGTTGGGCGGCCGCCCTCGGGATGAATGCACTCCATCCCGGCGCGAGCCTCGGCGGGCTCGTGCTTTTCGCGACGATGTTCCTCTGGCAGGTGCCCCACTTCCTTGCGATCACCCTCTTCCGCAAGGACGACTACGCCCGCGCCGGCCTGATCGTGATGCCGAACGTCCGCGACGAACGCGAGGTGAAGCACACGATCGTCCGGTACACGTTTGCGCTGGTCGCGACGAGCATGCTCCTCTACCCGCTCGGCGTCTCGGGGCTCTTCTACGCCGGGGCCGCCCTTGCACTCGGCGTGGTGTTCTTTGTGTGGGGTCTCGTCGGCCTGCGATCGGAAGACGTCGGAATTCCTTGGGCAAAATCGCTCTTCGGCGTTTCACTCCTCTACCTACTCGCCCTCTTTGGTGCGATCGCGATCGATGCCGTTCTCTGATTGACCCGACGGCGCGAAAATTCGCGTGCCGCGACCGCACCTTTCTGTGAGGCGTCGCGTACACTTCGCCGATGCTTCGATTCTTCCGGCGGTCGCGACGTCTGGTCCTGTCGTTTCCTCTCCTCGCTGCCGGCGTGATCGCTTGCAGTCCGGAGGCACGTGAGGCGGGGCTCCTCCTCAGCGTGACGACCGACATGGCGGTGCCGGCTTCGGTGCGCGAAATTGGCATCGTCGTGCGCGGTGCCGGCACGGGGAACGTGTACTTTGCACGAAGATGGCCGGTCGTAGCTGGCGTGGTAGAGCTACCGGCATCGCTGGGGCTTCGACAGCCGGAAAATTCGGAACGAATACTGGTAAGTGCCGTTGCCTACCGCCAGTCGCTTCAGGGCTCTCTTGAGCCCTTTGTGCTCCGCGAGGCGTTGACGTCGGTACCGACGACGCGCGTCGCCGTCCTCCCGCTCCCTCTGGAGTGGATCGCCTGGGGGAGCGCGGTCGCCGTGAATCCGGTCACCCCGTCGGCGCCGGACGCCCCGGGGACCCAGTCGGCGGTCGGCGCGACGCTCGCCCTCCTCCGCGCCCCTCCCGAGGGCGTCGCCATCAATCCCGATGCCGAGTTTGCACGCACCTGTGCCGCGGGCACCACCTCGGTCGCAGGGAGCTGTATCCATGTGGAAATTCAAGAAGATCGACTGCCCGATGCCCCTTCCGAAGGCGCGGTGACGGCCCCAAGTTCCTGCTTCGATCCCGTCGCCTGCTTCAACGGAGGGAAGCCGACGCTCTTGGATACTTCCCACGAGCGGCCTGGCGATCCGTCGTCCCCCTGTCTCGCCACGCGCTCGGGAGAACCGTTTTCCGCGAAAGAGACCTTTCTCAACGTAGCGCTCCGCGCCCGCGATGGCAGTGGGTGGGTCTGGCACGTCCAGGATCGCGCCTCGGCAGACCCGGCCGTTGCCGCCGAGGAGGCGCGCGCCGACCTGTACACCGGGGTTCCACCCATCCGGTGGTCGCTCAACGCGGCCGGTCAGGTCGTGTTCCCTGCATCGATTTGTGAACGAATTGAAGAAGATCGTCGTGCGATTGACGCCTTCGCGCGCACCGAGGGGGCTCAAATCCCCGAGCGCGGCACCGTTGGCGTCTACGCCATGACGACCTGCGATAGCGTGAAGCGCCGCTTTCTCAACGGCTGCGTGAACGCGGCGCCGGGGACCTCCCGCGTGGGGATGAACGCCCAGCCGCCGTTCGTCGCCGAAGGAACGGGGGCGACCGGCCCCGGCGGACCGGTCCCGGGCAAGAATTCCACCAATCCCCTGTATGGGACCCAAAACACCGACGCCAGCGAGACCGAGCGAACTGCGCAAACACGCGAACTTTTTGGATGTTCGGAAGCGGAAAAGGTCGCCGATCTCCCGCCGGGCCTTGCCGTCCGAGGCCTAGACGCTTCGACGAATGGCGTCATCCTGCTCCGGACCGGCGTCGGCGCTTGGGCCCTCCCCAACGGCACGCCGCTCACGTTTTCCCCGCCACCCGCTGGCCTCCGCGACGGGCACGTCGTCGGAAGTTCCCTCGTCGTCCAGACCGATGGGGGCGCGCGCGCGTTCGCCCTCGAGGGCGCGACCGGAGTGCTGACGACAGAATTTACTGGAATTACGGTGCCTTCGATTTTGGTGCCGGTCGCCTACGCGCGCACGGCTCTCGATTTTCGGACGCTCGACGTTGGACCAAATCCCGCGATCCGCCTCCCCGACGGCGCGCGGTACTGGCGCGTAACCGGCGGGGACTCCCCGCTTTTTGGTGCCCTTGGTGCTGCGAACGCGCTCCCGGTCATCGCGGGAACGGCGACGACCTTGGAAAGTCGACAGCTGCTCGCCGCCAAGAATCCGACCGCCACTGCGCGATCAGAGTTCCGCGGCGTCGCGCTCGATGCGAAGGCGCTCTGGGCGCAAGATGGCGATCATCTTGCCAAATTTCCGGTCTCTGGCGCGACCGTCGATTTCGAGGCCCGCGAAGAGGTTGCCCATGCCGTACCGACGTTCGCCGACGACCTCCCCTTCGAACTCCTCGAAGGGGACCTCATCGCGGCCACCCGTGGCCACGGCATTCTCGTCCGCCCACCCAGCGGTGCAGCCCAGCTGTGCGTTCCCTATTGGCGGCACAATGGGCAGACCGCCCTTCCGGAGATCACCGGGTTTGCCATCGGCCGGTCGGTCGAGGGGAAGACCTACGCGTACTGGACGGAAGAGAACTCCGGAAAACCGAAGCTTTTCCGCGTAGAATTCCTCTATCGCTGAACGGCCTTGGACGTCGTCGTCGGCGAACTCAAGCCGTGGAACAGCGTTTGTCTATTTTGCCGTCGAAGCGACGGGCGCACTGCGAATCTCTCTGTATCGTGTGGAGCCAGTCTACCGATGAATCCCCGAACCCTTCACGCCTTCGCCGTCCTTGCCGCCCTCTCCGCCCCGATGTTCGCCGCGTGCGCGACGGACGAATCGCAGGCGGGCGTCCAAGTCTTTGTGACGTCGGACATCGCCGCACCGGTCGACCTCAAAGAAGTCGGCCTGATCGTGCGCGGTTCCGAGAGCCCACACACGGTGCTCTACGCGCGTCGCTGGCTCGTCCGCGAAAAGGCGGCGATTCAGCTCCCGGCTACCTTCGGTATCGCCCCCAGCGGCGGCGCCACATTTACGATTGAAGTCGTCGGTTATCGCGACGACGGTGCCCGCCGGGTCCCCTTCGTGCTCGCCTCGGCGACCGTGAAGCCGCCGGAAGCGAGCGTGCGGCGCCTCGATATTCCACTTTATTTCGATACGTGGGGCTCCGCGAAAGAGGGGAGCGGCGGGGGTCTCGCCCTCCAAAGCCTCGACGGGGAGCGCGGCTATCCCGACGGCCTCGACTACACCCGTCGCTGCCCCTTTGGGACGACGGCGCAGGGCACGGGCTGCGTTACCGATGTGCGAAATGCCGACGATCTGCCGGTTTGGAACACCGAAGAGGCGTTCGGTGCGTCGTCGGCGGCGGCGGGGCGATGCTTCGATAGCGCTTGCTTCACGAATGGAAAACGGATGGCCGTGTCGGCGGCCTGCAC
>JAAFHJ010000186.1 GCA_013298325.1 Myxococcales bacterium
AAGTCGTAGAAGCCAGCTCGCTCCCCCAGGTACGAGGCGCGGCCGTCCTTCGCCGGAAGCGCTACGCTTGCCCCGCCGGGCGCGTGGAGCGTAACGGTCGGGACTGGCTCGGCCAGCGGAATCCGCCAGACTTCTCCGGTACGAAAGCTCGAAAGGTATTGAGCATCTTCGTCGGTGAACCAATTGATCGAGTCGAGCAGGAAGAGGGGCCACGCCATCCGCAACGGGAGGTCGCTCCCGCGAACGTCGAACCCGAGGGCGACGAATTTCTTTCCAGAACGCTGCCCTGCAACCAGAATTGCCCCCTGCTCGGAAGCGCCGACAACCTTGTCGTCTTTTTGAGGGGTGAGCGCATGGCCACTCGCGATGTTGACGTCATCGAGGGCAAGAAAGCGCACCGTCGGATGCTTGCGATCGATCTTATCAAACCCGGGGAACTTGATCTCCTCGCCAACCTTTACCGGCGATCCGTCCCCCGAGGGATCGAGGTAAAGCGCATTCGTCTCTACGGGAACAAGCGGCGTAACCCCGTCGAAAATCACAACGTCGTACTTTGCAGTCTGAGTCGCCTTCGAGGTCGCGTAAGCCGCTGGCGCAATCTGCTCGACGTCGAGGTATTCGTCCAAGAGAAGGGCCGCTTCGAGGTAGGTATTTCCCGAAGTGACAACGAGGACTTTCGCGCGTCGGCGCTCGGGGAGAAGCGCGTAAGCGTGATCGTCCGCGGGGAGGAAATCTTTCGAAGTGCCGAGCGGGCGAAGTTTCGCCTCAAGCGTGCGACTTGCTCCGGAGAGATTCGGGTAGAAGCGAGGGAGCTTCTCCCCCGCTTTCAAACGGAGTTTTGTGACGTCGACGAGGGTGTCGTCTCCGAAGAGCGACAATTCCACGTCTTCGGTTTCTGGCCCCGTATTCTCGAGTTCGAGCATTACCTCGTAGCGATTTTTGTCCAGGGGATAGCGCCGAACGGAGAACTCGGTCACGCCGACGTTTCGAGCTTCTGTCCCGACCTTCACAAACGAGAGCTTCGTCTCACCGAGGCGCACATCCCCAAATGCGTCTTTCGCCTCGCCGAGCGCACCGTCGGAAACGATAACGACTTCGGGATTTTCCGCACCGCGAAGCGCATCAAGTGCAAAGCGAAGCGCGCGTGGGAAGTCGGCACGGGCTTCCGTCGGCGCAAGTCCGTCCAGGCTCCGTTCGAGCTCGCCGGTGTCGCCAGAAAACGGCCCAAGCGGCGTCGTCGTCGCACTCATCTCGGCGATGAGCATTCGATCGGCGCCCCCCAATCCGGTCACGAGCCCTTTGATTTCCGCTTTTGCCTTATCGAGTCGCGTCGCGAACGGAGGCGCATCGGTCGCTTGCATACTCGCGCTCGTGTCGACGAGAACGACAAGCGTACGCCCTTTGACGAGACCGACCGCCGCGCGCGGATCGCCAAGTGCCAGCACGAGTAAAGCGACGAGGAGAAGCTGGAGAAGTAGCGAGAGAAGGCGCTTCAGTCGGGAAAAGAGACTCGTCGCCTCTTTGTCCTGAAGGATCCGCTGCCAGAGCGGTGAAAAGGGGACGGCAACGGCGCGACGCCGCAGTTTCAGAATGTAGAGCGCCGTCGCAACAACGGCGGCGGCTGCAAAAATCCCAGCGAGTTGGGCGAACGGGAGCCCTGCAAAATTCACCGGAGGAATCCTCCACGGCGGAAGACGCGAAGGACGAGTTCATCAAAAGGGATGCCTACGTCTGCGCGAAAATAGGGGACTTGGTGGGAGGTACAGAATCGCTCAACTTCGTCCAGGTAGTCGCGATAGACGGCGGCGAATTTCTCAAGAACTTTCGCAGTAACCGTCACTTCGCGCTCATCCCCAGACTCGCAGTCGTAAAGGAGAACATCCCCGGCCAACTCGGGCTTCGCCTCGCGTTCGTCCGTCACATGGAGAACAAACGGGTCAAACTTGTTGTACCGGAGGACGTTAATCCCCGCCTCGAACCCTTTCGGATCATACAAATCCGTTACGAGCACAGCGAGGCCGCGGCGCTTATGCCGAGCAACAAATGTCCGAAGGGCTGACTCAAGGTCAGTTTCCCCGCGAGGTTGAACCTCGGTCAAGAACCGAAATACCTTAAAAATTCGAGCCTTACCGCGCGTCTCCTGCATCCGATCCATCATTTGATCGGAGGTGGACACGACAGAGACGCGATCGAGGTTCGCAAGGCCGACGTAGGCAAGCGCCGCGGCGATTTTCTTCGCGTAGCGGAGCTTTGCGCCATCCCCGAAGGCCATGCTCCCGCTCACATCGATGATGAAGTAGATCGCGAGATCCTCTTCCTCTTCGAAGAGTCGGACGAGCAAACGTCCGAAACGGCGATAGACGTTCCAGTCGAGTGTGCGGAAGTCGTCGCCGGGTTGGTAGTCCCGATGGTCGGCGAATTCGATCCCACTACCGCTCTTCTTTGTGCGGCGTTCTGCGCGATTTCTCCCCGAGAAGACCTTTCGGCTAACTAGCGCAAGGTAATCAAGTTTTCGCTGAAATTCGTCGTCAAAGAGCTCCTCGGTGGCAGCTTCAACGGCAGATTTCTTCGGCTTGAAGATCGAATCAAGAAACCCCAACGGCCGCCCCCTTCGCCGTCGCAAGTGCCTTCGTTTCCGGAATAGACTTCAGAATTTCCGTCAGGACGGCGTCAGTCTTGATCCCCTCGGCCTCGCCTTCGAAGTTGAGGATCATTCGGTGACGCAATGCGGGCAGAGCCACTGCCTTCACGTCGTCGACAGCGGCGGCAAAACGCCCCTCGAAGAGCGCTCGAATCTTCGCAGCGAGCAAGACCGACTGGGCACCGCGCGGCGACGCTCCAAACTTCACAAATCGCTGTACCGTTTTCGGCGCGTCCGGACCGTCGGGGTGGGTCGCTTGAACCAACCGAATCGCGAAATCTTGCACGTGCCGGGCAACCGGCACTTCGCGAACGAGCTTTTGCATTTGAACGATCGCGGCGCGATCGACGACTGCTTGCGGCGTTCCAACGTCGATCCCGGTCGTGCGGTCGAGAATTTCGTGAAGTTCCTCGCGATTCGGAAAGGGCACTTCAAGCTTAAACAAGAAGCGGTCGAGCTGCGCCTCAGGCAGCGGGTATGTCCCCTCCTGCTCCAAGGGGTTCTGTGTCGCGAGCACAATAAACGGGGCCTCAAGCGGGTACGTGCGGCCCCCGACAGACACACGCTGCTCCGCCATCGCCTCGAGAAGTGCCGACTGGGTCTTCGGCGTCGCGCGATTGATTTCGTCGGCAAGGAGGATATGCGCGAAGACAGGGCCTTTGCGGAAGTCGAAGACTTTCCCGCCAGCTTCGTTCTCGTTGATCACGGTCGTGCCGACGATATCCGCCGGCATCAGATCGGGCGTAAATTGAACGCGGGAGAACGTCAAACTCAGCGTTTCCGCGAGCGTACGGACCAACATCGTCTTCCCGAGGCCGGGGACACCTTCAAGAAGCGCATGGCCTCCTGCGAGAAGGCAGATCAATACCCCGTCGATGACCTCGCGGTTGCCGACAATCGCCTTCCCGATTTCCGTTCGGAGCGCTTCGATGTGATTTCGAAAGGTCGCTACTTGCTCCTTCACGGCCGTCGTCGTCTCGGTCATTTCTTTTCCTTTCACAGCACGCTCGAACTTCGCATCCGCGAATCGTTTGGAAGAATTTTAACTAGGTACAGAATCTGTATTCAGGGCTTCTGAGGCGGCGCAGGCGTCGACTCGGAGCCATCCCGGGGGCGGATCAACTGAAAATAGCGCCGCACGTAAAAGCGATAACCGCCAGGAATCTCGTCCTGCTTCAATGCCTCTTCAGCGACCGTTTGATATTCGCGATAGACATTCTGGTATCCCCGGGACGCAAACCCTTTTTCGGCGGCGCCGAGGATCACTTGACTGCGGCTCTCACCGTTGCCGGTGTCCTGGCCTTGGACCTGCGTGTCTTGGGTCCCGACCTTCGCGTTCGTGGCCTTGCCCAGCATCTTTTCGTCGTGCCCCGTGTCAGCCCCTTGACCCTGACCGGCCCCCTGGCCTTGACCGGAACCCTGCCCTTGGCCGGCCCCCTTGCTAATCATGAGGATTTTCTCACCATTCGGCCCAACGACCCACATTTGGCCCTGCCCCTGTCCTTGCCCCTGTCCCTGCCCTTGCCCCTGACCCTGCCCTTGCTGGCCTTGTCCTTGCCCCTGCTGGCCTTGTCCTTGCCCCTGCTGACCTTGACCCTGGCCTTGTTGGGGTTGACCTTGCCCCTGGCCCTGCCCCTGTTGGCCGCGTGCGCTTTGTTGGAAGCGCTGAAGTCGGACCATTTGCCCTTTGCCGCCCTGCCCTTGCTGACGGAGCATTTCGCGCAGTTCCTGGAGCTTTTGGCGAAGCTGCTCTTTCTCCTCTTGGCTCATTTGTTCACGAGCCATTCGGTTCAAGTCTTCTGCCCCCTGGTCGAGGTCATCGGCGGAGAGTCCAAGCTGCTTTCCGATGTCTTCGGCGGCCTCTTGGAGTTCGCGGTCGAGTCGATCGAGCTGGCGCTGGGTCGCGGCCTGCTGGTCCTGATCGCGCTGTAGCTTTTCGAGGTCGCGCTCCTTCTTCTTGAGGAGGCTCTTCTCTTGCTCGTCGTCGGGCTTCGCAGCTGCCTTCTTCTTCTGTTCAAGAAGCTGCTTTTCGAGTTCAGCGCGCTTCTTTTCGAGCTCCGCTTTCCGCTCTTCTTGCGATTTCCCAGCGTTCTTCAACGCCTCGCGCATTTTGTCGAGCTGCCCCTTATCGATCTTCCCGCCCTGTTCGCGAAGCTTCTTAGCGAGTTCCTTGGCGTCTTTTTCTGCCTGAGCGAGCTTCGCCTGCGAAAGGGATTCTCCGAGCTGCTTTGTGAGGTCGCTCTTCTTGAGCTCTTCGCCCATTTTCTCGAGAGCTTCTTCGAAGGATTTCTTATCGGCTTCTTTGCCCTGCATCAGCTTGTCTTCAAGCTGCTGCATCCGCTTGTACGCTTCCGTCCGATCAAGGCGTTTGTTCGCCAGGTCGTCGATCAGCTGATTGAACTCTTTCGTCGCCGCCTGCGCCTCCGGAGTCTCCTGCTTCTTTTCGAGTTCTTTGAGGAACTGCTTGTACTCGTCCATGTCGTCAGCGGTCACTTCGACAGGGTCGAGGACGTCGGCATGAACGATGGTTTCATGACGACGAATCTCGAAGAGTGCCGCGATTCCGAGCATTGCGGCGAGCCCTGCGACAAGCGGCCACTCCCGCGGAACGGGGATAGGAACTGCCTTTGCAGCGTCGACCTTTCCAGCAACCGAAAGCGCGTCTTCGACGGCCGCTTCCATAAACGGCGTGCGCTCGGCGGCAGGCAGCGTCGCGAAGGCGAGCGCGCTTGAAAAGCGATCAGACAGCTGAAAGTGGCGATCGATTGCGAGCGAACCGGCACGCGGCGGTAGCGGGAGAAACCACCCGACCACGAACGTCAACACCGTGCCTGCGGCCGCCCCCACGAACGCTACAAAGGCTCGCTTTTCCGCCACAATTCCGAGTTTTCGAAGCACAAGGACGACGAGTGCCGCAAAGAGGCCAACGGCGAGTGCAACGACCGCGTAGGCGAACGCGCGGCGAAGGCGGAGGCGATGCTCTGCACGACGAGCCGGGCGCGCGATGGGATCGAGACGAGTAGCGATGGCGGTCATGGGCAAACGTTCTCCCGGGGCGAGTCTTCTCAGGCCGTTCCGAAGCTCGCCCGCACAGGGGCCGAAGATTCGAGGGGGCGCTCGACCGCGGTGCGGGCGAGAGGTTCCCTGGAAAGAACGGAGAAGCGACGGCATCCTAACGACGTTTCGTGACCGACCCTTCCGATTTTCTTGGCGCGGCCGACGAACACGGCGAGCGCAGGCTTTTTCTCGGGGGATCAGTTTCGCCGAGCCTTGGCCGGCGGGACGCGAATACGGAGCTGGCCCACCGAAGGATCTCTTTTTGTGTTCGATCGACCGAGCATCGGCCGCGGCCGCGGGCGCATTCCGCTTGCGAAGCGAGGGCGCGCTTCCGTAGGCTCCGCCTGTGAACGAGGAATCGCGCCCGCCGCGCCGAAATTTGCTGGCAACGACGGCGCGAGCCCTTCACGTTCGCTCGGTTTCTCGCGCCACGGCTGGCGATCCGCCCTTCCTCTCGCTTCGGCGCGTCACCTTTTGCGTGGAGGCCGATCCGCGCATCGTCAACTACGACGTGGTGGAGCGGACGCGAAGCGATGCAGCGGTGATTTGTGCATATTTTCGCGTAGATGGCTCGATCCACGTATCGCTACGCACGGTGCTTCGGCCACCTCTGGTGTTCGGTCGCGGGGAGGCTGCAGGCGATACCGTCCCGTGTGTGCCCCTGTGGGAAGTCGCTGCAGGCCTCATCGATCACGACGAAACCCCCGCCGACGCGGCAGCGCGAGAACTCTCGGAAGAACTTGGTTTTTCCGTCACAGCAAGTTCGTTGCTACCGCTCGGTCCCCCCGTTTTTGGCGCCGCCGGAGTTCTAGCCGAGCGCCTCTTTTTCTTTGCCGCAGACGTAACGGGCCTCGACCGTTCTGTGGCGGAAGGCGACGGCGGCCCCCTCGAAGATTTTGGAGATTTTGCCGATATTCCGCTGACGGAAGCGCTTGAAGGTTGTGCCGACGGATCCCTTCAAGATCTCAAAACGGAGTTGCTCCTTCGTCGCCTCGACGAGAAACTTCGTTCTTTGGAGCCTCGTTCATGAAGGTTGTTCTCGTCGCAAAAGAAACGTCGTTCACGCGTTTCGTCACTGAGGCACAAGATGCTCGAACACTCGAACTTCTTGACGCAAAGTCTCCAGCGGTTGCACGACTCCAAAGCACCCACGACGAGCACGTCGCCACCGTAGAGGTCCTCCGAGGTTGGCTGTCGAAGCAGCCGCTCGACGTCCTCGAACTTCAAGGAAATGGGGACCTTGAGCTCCCCTCAGACGCAGAACTTGTCGTGACCGTCGGTGGCGATGGAACGTTCCTAGCCACCTCGCGCCGGCTTGGTCGCGACGTCCCTGTCCTCGGCATAAATAGTGCCCCGTCGTCGAGCGTCGGCTTCTTTTGCGCAGGAGATAAGTTTAACGCAACCGAGCTCCTTTGCCGCGCCGTTGAAGGTACGCTCGGCGCGACACAGCTGGCGCGAATGAAGGTTGTGCACAACGGCGTCGTGCGCACGAAGCGCGTACTCAACGAGGCGCTCTTTTGCCACGCATCGCCAGCAGCAACGACCCGCTACGTGTTGACACTTCGCTCCGGGACCGGCCGTGAAATCGCCTCCGAAGAGCAGAAGTCGAGCGGGATTTGGGTCGGTCCGCCCGCCGGGTCGACCGCCGCGCTTCGAAGTGCAGGAGGACGCATCCTCCCTCTTGAAGCGCGACGCCTTCAATTTGTGGTCCGAGAGCCCTACCAGCGAGAAGGCGAACGAATTCAACTACGTAAACGGGTACTCGACGCGAGGAGCGCCGTCGAAATCATCTCAAAGACGCGGCGTGGACGCCTCTTCCTCGATGGCGAACCGGCCGACCCCGTCGAACTTGGCGATGACCTTCAATTTTCCCTCTCGGACGAGCCGCTCACCGTGCTCGGACTCGATGGCCGGTAGGGAAATTTCTGGTGCGCCCGCCCCGCTAGACGCGAGCACACGCCCAACTCCCGTGATAGCTTGGCCGCCCATGACGCCGGTCCGTCCCTTCGCCGTTGCGCTGTGCCTCGCCCTTGCCACCACTGCCGCGGGAACGACGCTCGCAACGTCCGCCGAAGCTTCGGTTTCCGTCGCCGTCCCCTACGAAATGCTCTTCGAAGCGGCGGAGACGATCGTCGTCGCGCACCCGCTGGAAACCCGTTCCCAGTGGGAGGACGGCCGAATTGCAACCTACACGAAGTTGCACGTCGACGAGGGGGTCGCTGGCTCGGAAGCGACCGGTTCGGACGTCTGGGTGAAAACGATGGGGGGCACCGTCGGCGACATCGGTCAGTACGTCGATGGTGAGCCCGAATTTGCCGTCGGCTCGTCAAACCTCCTGTTTTTGAAGCGTCTTTCCTCGGGTCCATTCGTCGTTGTGACGCGTGCGCAAGGTCAGTTCTTGCTTGAAGTCGATGCGGCGACGCGCAAGACGATGACCAAACCGAGTCCGTCGGTCGGCGCGCTGGTTCATCCATCGCAAGCGCCGAGGGCGCTGCCCGCTTTCCTCGCGAAGTTGCAGGCGAAGTCGCCGGCGGTCACCGATCCGCAGATTCTCTTCGCGTCGGTGCGCCTTGCCAAGGATGCGCTTCCAGGGCGCGCCTTGGACGGCCTTCGCGGTGAGCTTCAGAGCGCCTTCAAAGCAGCACATACGAAGTGATGGTCGCGGTGAATCGCGTTCTTTTACGGGCACTTACGACATCGATAGCCCTAGCACTTGTCACCCGCGCTGGTGCCGCGAGTGCCTATTGCCGCACGCTCGCGCTAACGAAGGGGAAGCCCGTCGACAGCGACACAAACGGCTGTCGCGTT
>JAAFHJ010000188.1 GCA_013298325.1 Myxococcales bacterium
CCATCCCGAACTCGGAAGTTAAGCTCTTCGGAGCCGATGGTACTGCAGGGGAAGCCCTGTGGGAGAGTAGGACGCCGCCGGGACTTTTTAGAACGCCTGACTTTCTGCAAAGAGAGTCAGGCGTTCCTCTTTTGTGCGTTTGACGGTTGCCACGATGGCGGGAAGCGATGCCTCTACGTCGTTGGAGACAGGTCTTCCCCGTCTCGCCCGAAGGCCATATGGATGCACGCATCGAATTTTCCCACGACCCCACGCGGATCGACCTAGACCGTGTTCACGGTGCCTTGTCGCAGTCCTATTGGTCACCCGGGATTCGCAGGGAGCTCGTCGAGAAGGCGATCGCCCATAGTCTCGTTCTCGGGGCTTACCTGGCCGCCACTCAAATCGCCTTTGCCCGCGTCGTCACCGATCGCGCAACCTTCGCGTGGCTCTGCGATGTCTGGGTCGACGAAGGATTTCGCGGTCAGGGAATCGGCAAAGCCCTGCTGGCTCGCTTCGAGGCCCACGAAGATCTCCAGTCGCTCCGCACGTGGGGACTCGGTACGCGTGACGCCCACGGACTCTATGCCCAGTTCGGCTTCGGTCCATGCCCCGCCGACCGCTGGATGATTCGTCGCTTTCCCGATTCGCAGTGGCAGGACGCGGAATTCTCAAAGGAGAAAAGTGCGAAGGCATACCCACGCGCTCCAGAGCGCTGATTCGGGCCCTTTGCCTAAATCCTTCGCCACATTCGGCGGTGGAGAACGCTATCTCACGATCATCACACCAGCGAGGTTCGCTCGAAGAGCGACAACGCGGGGGCGGAATTGTTTCGTGCAAACTTCCCGCTCTTGGCCGAGCAGCCAAAGATGGTCTTTCGCCCCTCGATGCCCGAAGAGCCCGCTAAGGCTTGGTCGCGAGGTCCGGTCGTAGGACGTGCTCGTTCACGGCAACGTTCCCCGCTACGTTCACGTAGGAAATCTCGTAGACCGCGTCGGAAAACGCATAGCGAGTCGTCTCGCCGAGGGAGGTCGTCGCAACCGGTTTCGCCTTCGCGGAATCGACGGTCGGCGCTCCAAGTAGCGCTTTCCATTCGCCATTCACGCGGTCAAAAATCGTTGCCGCCACCGTGGCAGGCACGCCGAGGTGATAGACCTCCATGTTGTAGAGGGTCCCGTCTTCCAGGCGGAAGAGAAGGTTCACCTCACAATCCCCGTCCGTGACCGGACGCCCCAGCGCCGCTGCTGGAACTTTCGCGCATGTAAACAGCGTCGACTGGCGCTGATTTGCGCAAGAAAGGCCTTTGGATTTTGCCCACGCTTCCGCATCGGCAAGCTTGGTTTTCCCGAGGGTAAATCCGACGTGCGCAAGACTCGGTGCGCGCCCTTCGCCGCGATTGGCTGCTGCTGCCGCGGTGATTTGCGGCTCCAGCTCCTTCGAGTTGAAGTTGCCAACGGGGCAAGCGTCTCCAAAAATGATCGCTCTCAGCGGAAGGCCCGGCTTTGTATGGAGAAAACCCATAAAGCCGACAAAAGAAACGGTCGCAAGCGCGAGGCCTGCGACCGCCTTTTTCCACCGAGCCATCGTCTTCACACCGGCGAGCGGAGGGACTTCGAGCTGCTCGGTGTGTTCCATCAGAGCGGCGAGGCGACCTGGCAGGACTTGGTGGTCGCGGGTGCGGTGTCGGCGGTGCACTTCATGGTCTTGTGATTCGCCGAAGCGGCGCAGTCGGCGTCGGTCGTGCAGACCTTGTTGTCGACGATGTCGGTCTTGACCGAACCGGTGAGGACCGGCGCGAGCTTGGAGACGATTTCGCTGCCGAGCGGATCGGCGATGTTCGTCTTGACGACCGTGACGGCGTTCGTGAGGAACTTCGTGTAGATCGCGTCGGCGATGCCCTGGCCGGTGTGGGCCGTCTTCATGTCGCGGCAGGTGTACTTCTTGGCCGGATCGCTCGCGAAGACGGTGGTGGGGTAGGTCGCGGTCGCGGTCGGGGCGCCGAGAACCGTCGCAACCTGCTGGGAGAGGCACTCGCCGAGCTGATCGGCAGTGATCTTGAGGCGGCCGGCGCCGAAGTAGGGGGCGATCGCCGTGTCGGCGAGTTCCGCGGTGACGATCTTGCCGACGAGGCCCTGGACGGCCTTGTAGCGGGCCGCGTCGTCAGCGCCGAGTTGCTCCCAGACGGGGACCTTGGCGGCGTCGGTGCCTGCGTCGGTCGCGGGGCCGCTGTCGGTCGTAGCGCCGTCGACGGCGCCGCTGTCGGTCGCGCCTGCATCGGTCGTCGGCGTCGCGGTCGTGTCGTCATCGCCACAGGCGACAACCGAAGCGCCGACGGTGGCGAAGATCGAGAGAACTGCGAACGGCATGAGCTTTTGCGTAAGGGACATGAATTCCTCCGAAACGTGGTTGAGAGCGGGGGGCAACACAGATGGTGAATCTGCTCTATTCGGTGCTCCCCGAAGATAGGCGGCGCAGCCTACCGTGCCGGTAGCCGCCCTGTCATCTTTGCGGAGACGCGAGGCAGCAAAAGATGCGCCGTCTTGCTACGCCCCTCCGATGCACCGGTTTCCTGTTTGGTTGTCCAAACGGCCGCCGGGGAATCGACCACCAGCATCGCGTCGTTGTAGCGTGCACCCCGAATGGACCTCCGCGGCCCCGCCCAAGCTGTCCCCGCTCGCTTCGGCCCCCGCATGTTCGCCGCCCTTCGCGCGCGTCCGATCGCGGTCGCGGCCGTCGCGTTTGGGGGCCTCGTCGCCCTCACGCTGGCGATCGCCATCCCACGAAGCATTCGCAGAAAGCTCGAGGAGAAGGCGGCGGCGCATGGGCTCGTCCTGACGGTCGGTACCGTGAGCCCCGGCATTCGGACCCTCACGCTGCGGGACGTAAACGTGACCCCTCGGTCGGAAACCGGCAAAGCCCCCTGGTTTCAGTGTCATAGCGATGAAATACGTGTCCAGCTGGATGGCTTCCGCCCCGTCGCGATCGCCCTAAACGGTGGGAGCGTCGACGTGGCGGGGGACGTCGACTTCATCAAGAGCGAGCTGACGAAGCTCCGTGGAAGCAGCGAAGGCGACAACGGCGGAGCTCGCGCCTCTGCAAAAGGGATCACCGTCGATGCAAAGGGGCTCGCCGTCACCTGGGATGGCGGCGGCGACCCGCTCCGTGCCCTCCGTGCAACCGGCGTCCGGGGGACCCACGACGGCGCAAACGACACCGTCGGCTGGGAGACCTTGAACCTCGGAAAAGCCGAGGACGCCGTCGCCTCCGTGAGCGCCGCCCGCGGTGACCTTGCCCTTGTCGATCGCCGCCTCGCCACGGCAACGCTCGAAGGCGTCGACGTCCGCGTTCACCTGCGCGCCCATCCCGGAGACGTCGCCGTCCCCGTGGTGCACACCCCGGAACGCCAAGTCCTCAAAACAGCAGAACTTCCTGATACTTCTCCGCTTCGAGAGCGCGCGATGACTGTCGGAAGCGCCCTCGCCGAGCGTCTC
Source organism: Myxococcales bacterium (assembly GCA_013298325.1). GTDB lineage: Bacteria > Myxococcota_A > Polyangia > Polyangiales > Polyangiaceae > JAAFHJ01. The sequence goes on from JAAFHJ010000188.1 coordinate 3,471, forward strand.
CCCGCTGACGCTGTCGTTCGCATCGCAGCGCTTCGCGTCCACATCACCGATGGCGACCGCAGTCCGCTGGTGATCGGTCCGGGCCCTTTGCAGATTGCACGCAATCCCGCCGGAACGACCCTCTCGTTCATCGGCGCCGACCCTGGTGGCGACAGCGCGCGCAACACCCCCGGGAAAACGCCGCTCACCGCGCGGTTGGAACTCCCAAGCGGGGGAACAACGGCCGGCAGCGACCCGAAATTCCATCTGGAAGGGGGCCCTGTGAGCCTGGCGCGTCTCGGCATTCAGGAGCACGCGCTGGGGCTGGTCGACGTCGAGAAAGCGACCCTCGCCGGCACCGCCGACGTCACCCTCGCTCCGACCGGCGTCGCCTTCGACGGGCGGATCACCGTTCGCGACCTCGGGATCGACGAACCACGCCTCGCGCCCGAGGTCCTCCACGGACTTTCGCTCACGGTTGGCGGTCGTGGAACTCAAGAAAATCGCACGCGAATCACCCTTGAAGCGGGAACGCTCGCTGTTGGCGATACCACCGTCAGCCTCCGCGGAAACCTTGCCCTCGCCACCGACCTCCGCGGCAGCCGCTTGACCGGCGACGCCGTCTTCGACGTACCGACGACCCCCTGCGACGGCATGCTCCGAAGCCTCCCCGCCGGCCTCCTGCCGACGCTCAAGACGGCGCGGATGTCCGGAACGTTCACCGCCCATACGACGCTCGCCTTCGACGAGAGAGACCTCGATCACCTGGATTTACGGTGGCTTATCGACGACCGATGCCGTCTCGTCGATGTCCCGCCCGAACTCACTCGCAGCCACTTTTCCGGCGCGTTTAGCCAGCGCATCTACCACCGCGACGGCACCCTCGGCGACCTGGAGACCGGCCCCGGCACCCGCCACTGGGCTTCCATCGAAGACATCTCCCCGTATATGCAAGTCGCCGTACTTACGACGGAAGATGGCGGGTTCTTCCGCCATCAGGGCTTTCACCATGCGGCCATCAAGGCGGCGGTGATCGCCAACTTGAAAGCCCACAAGTTTGCGCGGGGCGCGAGCACCATCTCGATGCAATTGGCGAAGAACCTCTTCCTTACGCGCAAGAAGACGCTCTCACGAAAGCTCGAAGAACTGATCCTCACCGACTACCTCGAAGCGAATTTTCAAAAGAGCGAAATGATGGAGCTCTATTTGAACGTCATCGAGTTTGGCCCCGACATTTACGGCATCAAGCAAGCCTCCGAGCACTACTTCGGCCGGGAACCCTCCGAGCTCAACGTTGCCGAGGCCTTCTTCCTGGCGACGCTGCTCCCCTCGCCGATCAAGCACCACGCGGCGAAGGAGCGTGGAAAGCTCTCCGACGACGCCCTCGCTCGCTTGCGCGCCCTCATCAAGATCGCGGAAAAACGCGGAAATCTCTCGAAGCGCGAACTCGCGGAGGCGCTCGGTGAGCCGGTGATCTTTCACAAAGACGGTGAACCACGCCCGGAGCCGCGCCCGCGCCCGTCGAGCACACGTTTCGAAGGCGGTGCCGATGACGAAGAGGTCACACCGCCGCCGATGCCCGGCGATGGCGAGGCCAATCCGACGAATTGAATTCGGCTATTTAGAGGAGAGGCGTTCGCGGGCCCGGCGGGCACGAACGTCTCGAAAGAAAGATTGAAGGACCTCGCGACACTCCCCCTCGCGGAGCGATTCTTCGATCACAAATTGATGATTGAGTAGCGGGCTGCTTCCCAGGGTAAATGCACTTACGAGAGCGCCCCCCTTTGGATCGCGGCAGCCGAAGACGACGCGCTTTACGCGGGCCAGCACAAGCGCCCCAGCGCACATCACACAGGGCTCAAGCGTGACGTAGGCGGTAACGTCGTCGATGTACCAACGCCCGCGCGCCTGGGCCCCCGCCCGAAGGGCGACAAGCTCGGCATGCGCGGTCGGATCCTGATCGGCTTCGCGGCGATTGTGCCCGCGTCCGAGCAACGTGCCGTCCCCGGCGATCAGCACGCAGCCGACCGGCACGTCCCCGTGGGCTCCCGCGAGCTTTGCCTCTTCCAGGGCGAGCGCCATCGCGGCGTCGTCCCCGTACCGGTCGATCGTTGCGCTCATGGGTGACGCCTGCGGAATCCCCGTCCCGCGACGGAAGACAAAACGAAGAAAGGGCCGAAGCCCTTTCTTCCTACTACCTGCGCATTCGAGAGGATTCGAACCTCTGACCCTCGGTTCCGTAGACCGATGCTCTATCCAGCTGAGCTACGAATGCTTGCCGTACGCGCCTTCTATGGGGAACCCCCTTTTGGGGCAACAAGAATCGACAGGCCGAAACGCCGACTCGGTCGATTTTCGTCTCCCCCGCACGCCGTCAGCAAATTTGCAGGGGATCGCCCCGCATCGCCAAAGCTTCCGGCGCCTGGTTGGTGCCAGGTCTGACACCGGTGTCGCGTGGCAGTGCCTCTTGCCTGAGGGGGCTACGAGACAGATCGCAGATTCTTCAGCCTTTTCAGGGATGAGGTCGGCCGCGTCCCGTTGGCAGCCGGATTGCTAAGCAGCCTTCGCAATCTTTCTTCCCTCTCTTAGACCTTGCTTCCTTCGCTTCTTTGCTTCCTTCGGCACCGCTTCGCTTTCCTTCCCTCGCTTCGCTCGCTTTCTTAACGATCGCTCCGCTTCCTTCGTCGGACCTGACTTAGGCTTACGCCCTTCATGAGAACCGTGAGGCGCGGAGTCCGAACCGCAAGCGCCGCCCCTGTTTTTTACGGGTCGGCGCTTGTCGCGTTTGTCGCGTTTGTTGAACTCGCCGGCGTCCGCAGTCCTGCGCGCCGTTTCCTCACCGCCTCTGGCGGTTCCGGGCGGACGCGCAGCTGCGAACCGTGGGAGAGCCTCCATGGGTGACCTCCGCGCACCGCTCCGCATGCTCGACCAGCTCCTCTGGATGCTGCGTCGTCGGGGGCTCGTCGTCTCCACCGCGCAAGCGCTGGCTGCCTTTGAGGCGGCCCGGCTCGTCGGATTTGGCGAGCGGGAGACGCTCCGCGAGGCGCTCGCCGCAACGATCCTCGTCCATGCCCGCGACCGAACGCGCTTCGACGAGACATTTGACGACTTCTTCGCGCGCCGCCCAACGCCGCGAACACTTGCCGATCGTTTGGCAGTATTAGGAATTGAAGCTGCGAAAATTTTGGAAATTGAGTCGCTCCTTCAGGCCCATTTGAAAGGGGACGGATTCGACCTCGCCATCTTGGACGGGGAGGCAGGTCTGGAACACCGCCTCTCGCAGGCCGACGCCCGCCGCGCGCTCGAAGGAATGGCCGGCGAGCGAACGCTTGGCTTCTACACGCATCGAGCGATGCGAACGCTCGGGTTTCCGGCGGCCCGCCGCGGAATGCGCCAGCTGGGGCGCGCTCTTACGGAACTCCTTGGCGACGACGGAACGTCTACGCGCGCGCTCGCAGCCTTGGAACAGGCGCTTCAGCAGGCAGAAGAGGCGGCCCGGGACCGGATCCGTCAGCGGGCAAAAGAAGCTGAAATATCGGTACAATCGGGCGCCTTCGGGACGGCGTTCGCCGCCATGTCCGACGAAGAGCGTGCCGCCGCTCGACGCGCAGTTGCGCTCCTTGCCGCTCGCCTCCAGGCAGCCCAGCGCGCCAGGAGCCGCCGAAAAAAGCGGGTGCATCTTGCACGTACAATGCGGGCCGCGCTTGCGACGGGGGGCGTCCCTTTTCGCCTGCTCCGCCGCGCCAAGCGCCCGCGGACAACCTCGCTCGTCCTCCTATGTGACATTTCCGATTCGGTCCGCGCCGCCTCCCGCTTCCTCTTGGAATTCTGCCTTGCTGCCCGCGAACTCTTTGTTGGTGCGCGCCTATTTGTCTTTGTAGGAAATGTGGCCGAAGTCACCGATCTCTTTGCCAAGAATGATCCATCGGTTGCCCTTGCTCAATTGGCCTCCGGCGTCGTCGTCCCGATCGTCGCTAACTCGAATTACGGCAAGGTCTTCGAGCGCTTCGCGGCAACGGTCGCGCCGACCCTCGACCGGCGGAGCACCGTCGTGATCCTCGGCGACGGTCGCACCAACTACCTTCCAGACGGCGCCGCCGCGCTTGGTCGCATCGCTGCGCGCGTAAAGCGCATCTGGTGGCTCTGCCCGGAGCCGCGCGCCCGGTGGGGGACCTCCGATTCGGCGATGGCGCGCTACGAAGGGCTGGTTTCTCGGGTATTTCCAGCGGTTACGCCCGCCGATCTCGAACTTGCAGCGCGCAGCTTCGTCAGCGAGCGGGTGTGAGTGTGAGAAGGCCGCGCAGGCGTTCCGAAACGTGAATTCCGCCAGCCGCGTCGACGATGACCGCCCCCGCCCCCGGCGTCGCTTCGACGAGCGCGAGCCCCTTTTCCGGGCCGAGGACGAAGACCGCGTCGTCGAGGCCGTCGGCTTCAAAGGCGGTTTCCGTCCAGACGGTCACGCTCTGACAGGCGTTTGCCGGGGAACCGGTCCGCGGATCGAGGATGTGATGGTAGCGCCGCCCGTCGCGGACGAAGCTCCGGGCGTAGTCGCCGGCGGTACTGAAAGCGTGCTTATTCAAAGAGAGTTGCCCGAGCGTTCTCTCGGGATTTCTCGGGTCTGCGACGGCCGCACTGAAGGGCGATCCATCCGGTTTTTCGCCGGTCGCGTAGAGATCGCCCCCTGCCTGAATCAGGAAGGTTTTTAGACCGAAACTGGCAAAGATGGCCGCGGCGCGATCGACGGCGTACCCCTTTGCAATTCCCCCGAAAGAGAGCTGCGTGCGCCGGTCGTCGCGTCCGAGGGTACCGGCGACACTATCGTAACTGAGGTGTCTCGGACCGACCGCTGGCAGGAGGGCAGCGATCTCTTCGTTTGTTGGAACGTGGAAATTACGGTCTTCATCGAATTTCCAGAGCGGCGACAGCGTTGTAAATGTGACGTCAAAAGCCCCTTCTGAACGCCGATTCCAGGAAAGAGAGGCCTCAAGAACCTCCCGCGTTTCTGGATGGAGGAGGAGCGATTCACCGGG
>JAAFHJ010000189.1 GCA_013298325.1 Myxococcales bacterium
CCCTGGGCGACGTTGTCGATCGCGTAGAGGTGGAACTTCCCGGCGGCGACCGCCTCGGCCACGTCCTCCCGGAGGACGAGGTGGGAGACGTTCGACCGCGGGAGCATGACCCCCTGGTGGCCGGTCAGTCCGCGCGCCTGGCAGAGGTCGTAAAACCCCTCAATCTTTGCACAAACACCACCGACGGCCTGGACGGCGCCGAGCTGGTTCAGGCTGCCGGTGATGGCGATCCCCTGGTCGATGCCGACGTCGGCGAGCGCCGAGAGGAGCGCGAAGAGTTCCGCGCAGGCGGCGCTGTCCCCATCGATCTCGCCGTAGCTCTGCTCGAAGGCGATCTGGGCACGCAGCGAAAGCGGGCGCTCTTGGCCGAAGAGGCGACCAAGGTAACCACGCAAAATTGCGATACCTTTCGTATGAATGGCGCCGCCGAGCTGGGCTTCCCGCTCGACGTCGATGAGCCCCTCGCGGCCGAGCGCGATGACGGCGGTGATGCGCACCGGTTGCCCGAAATCGACGTCGCCCGTCGAGAGCACCGAGAGGCCGTTCACGCAGCCGACGCGGAGGCCGTCGGTGTCGACGACGACGGTGCCATCGAGGAGGAGCGTCCGGAAATGGCGCTCGGCGAGGCCGGTCCGGTCGCGGCGCTCCCGCCAGGCCCGACGGACGTCGTCGGCGGTAATGGTTTCCGAAGTGCCGCGCGCGAGGACCTCCGTCCGTGCGAAGGCGCCGGTCTCCTGGAGGGGGGCGAGCATGAGCGAAAGGCGGTCCCGTTCGCCGGCGAGGCGCGCGGCGAGGTCGAGGAGCTTCGCGCGAGCGCCCGCATCGAAAACGGGAGTTTTTCCAGCGAGTTCGTGAAGCTCTTCGTCTCGGGAGAGCCGGCCCATCAGGTAACCGTCGAGGAGCCGGATCGACTCCGGCGTCCGCGGCACCGCCGGATCGACCTCGACCTTCACCCGGAAGAGGGAGGCGAAGTCGGCGTCGGCGTCGAGCAAATCGGCATACATTTCCGGCGTTCCGACGAGGACGACCTTCACGTCGAGGGGGACCGGAACCGGCCGGAGCGTCGTCGTGTAGAGGCCGAGGGGGCCGAGCGGATCTTCCGGCGCCATTTTCCGCTCGCGGAGCGCACGCTTCGTCCGTTCCCAGAGGATCGGATCGGTCAAGAGGTCGGCCGCGCGGAGCACAAGGACGCCGCCGGAGGCCCGATGGAGAGCCCCGGCACGGACACGGGTAAAATCGGTGAGGAGTGCACCAAACTTGGCACGACGCTCCAAATATCCAAACAAATTCGGCCAGCTCGGATTCGTCTCGTAGACGACCGGCGGCGCAAAATCGTCGGGATCGCGGGCGACAAAGACGTTCACCCGGAAGCGTCCGAGGCGCGTGGCGTGCTCGGGATCGAGCTCCCCTTCGTCCTCGTCGTTCTTCTCGGGGAGCACGAGATCGGCCCAATCGGCGACGAGCGCCTCGCGGGCCGCCCCAAACCAGGCGAGCAACGCAAGTGGCGGCGAGCGCCGCGCCGCATCGGTGCTTGCGGGCGTTCCGTCGGAAAAGAGCCCGGCGATCTCGGCCACCGCGCCATCGACCGCCTTTTCCACCAGCGATCGCGCCGCCTTGGCGAGCGCCTCGTCGCGGCGGGCCTCGTACTTGGCCGTCGCCGTGCGGACGCGATCGACCGCCTTTGCGACCTCCGCCGTCAACCGCTCTTCGGCGGCGCCGAGCGCCTGTTTGGTGGCGGCGTCGAGGGCCTCGAACTGCTCGACCGAGAGCGGTTTCCCGTGCAAAATCGGGTAGGTTTGAATGCCGCCCTGGAGGGACTTTACGCCGAACCCGAGGTTCTTCGCGCGGCTCTCAAGGCCGGTCACCACTTCGCGATTCTTCTGCTCGAGGCGCGTACCGATCTGCTCCTCGGCACGGAGGACCTCGGGCGCCTCCCGGACCGACGGCATCTCCAAGCGGAGCCGCTGGACGAGACGCTCGACGATCGCCGCGACCGGGCGGGCGGTACCGATCGGGATCGCGAGCGGGACCGGCGCTTCCGGACGAAGAAAATCATGGACATAGACGATGTCCGGCGGGCTCGGGCGCGTCCCTTCCGCGAGGCGGCGCTCGACGAAATGGAGGACGTCCTCGTCGATGGCGATCTCGGGATCGACGGAAACGAACACGTGGAGGCGCGAATCGCGGGCCTGGACGCCAAGCGCGAGGGCGCGACGCGCGATCGGACTCGCAAGGTCGAGGAGGCTATCGACGGTGTCGGGGACGTCGGGGAGGGTGGCTGGGTCGGTCGGTTGCGCGACGAAATTCGCGGAAACACGCACCATTTCGCGGGCCGCCGTCGGCTCCGGGCGCGCACCGACTGCCCAGGGGGCGATCGCGTCATCAATCGCGTCGGCGTCCCCTTCGAGCTTCCGCTTCGAGCCGCGCGCACGCGGCAGCGAGGGATCTTTGGGGGCAACATCCCGCGTACTTTTTGCGTTCTTACCGTCCGTCATCGCCGCCGACCTTACACCGGACGGCGGCGCGCTGGTCCCCGGTTCCTCAGAAAGTGGCGCGAACGCCCGCCTGCATCCACCGGGGCGCACCGGGGCGTGCGCCGAAGGGGCGACGCGACGCGATGTAGGTTTCATCGAGGAGGTTACGAGCATTGAGAGAGAGTTCCCAATGTTCACTGAGTATGAGCTTGGCGCTCGCATCCAGAAGGAAGTAGGCGTCGGTCGTGAGCGACGGCTGCAGCGGCCCATCCCCAGCGATTTCCCGCGTCTTGTCGACGTACGTACCGGCAACATTTACCGCAAACCGCCGGTGCTCAAGACCAACATTGCCGGAAATTTGATGACGCGGAATATACGGCATCTCAAAACCGGCCAAGACGCGACCGAACTGGGGATCTCCCGAAGAGAAGTCCTCCAGGAACTCGGTCCGCGTGTACGTGTACGAGATGCGCGCCGGTACCGAGAGGTCACGGCCGAGCTTCCACGAACCATCGGCGAAGGCTTCCAAACCGAAGACGCGGGCTTTTCCGGCGTCAAATTGGCGGTCGACGGTCCCCCCCGTACAGCCGCTCGAGAAGCCGCAGAGGCTCGTGAGGTTCTGGTAGGCGTTGTAAAACCCTAAGATTTCCGCGCGGAAGGCGCGACGCGTGTAGCGGGCGCCCGCCTCGAAGTTCCAGCTCGTTTCCGGTGTGGTGACGCCGGTTGCCGAGGGCGGCGCCGGGCTAAAGCCGCGATGGGCCCCGAGAACCGCGCCAAGCTCCTGTTTTTTCTCGCGAACAACCGCGAGATAGCCGCCGACCCCCGGGATCGCCGTCACCGAGCGCCCGCCGGAAGTCACGCCGGCGAGACGGTCTTCCCGGCGGCCGTGGATCGCTTCGACGCGAATTCCCGGCGTAACCACCAAGCGCCCCACGGTCAGCGTATCCTGCACAAAACCACTCGCCGCGTCGGTGGAGTCCCGGTTGTCGGCGGTCGTGAGCGTCGGTGCCGCCGAGGCGACGAGCTTCCCGCCGCGCATGACGAAGGCGTCTTCCGTGTGCTTTCGGTCGATTGAGTCGTGGTGAAAGCGGAGGCCATAAAGGAACTGATGCTGGATGCTTCCCTGTTTGACTTTCCAGCGAATATGGGTCTGAATTCCCTGGGAGACGAAGGTCCGGTCGTTGGGGCCGACGTAGAGCGTGTCCGAGGTCCCCTGGGAGTCGACAGCGCCGGTGAGAACGCCATAAAGCTGGCGATTTCGGGAAGATGTCGGATCATTCAGGACGTCGGCGACGCCAACCTGGTCGGTGCGATTGAGCTTCCGCCAGGAGCGATCGAGGTCGTGGCGGTAGACCGTCGTGGTGAGATCGAAGTTCTTGGAGAACTCTACTTTGTGGGAGACCTGGACCTGGGTGCGGTACCAGCTCATACGGTCCATTGCCGATGCGGCATAACGCCGGTACGCGTTGGCCCGAAAGTCGGCGTCGGTGAGACCGACGTAGGTCTCGTTGCTCCGCTCCGTCGAGTAGCCGAGCTTCACGGCAAAGGTCTGGCGGATGGCCGCGTCGGGGTCAACAACGCGCTCCGCCTTCGTCATCACCTCGGTGCGCGAAAATCCTGTATTTGCTTGGGGATCGCCGTCGATCGTCTTGAAGCCGTCGTTCGCCAGGTGCTCGCCGTCGAACCAGAAGCCGCCCCGCTCATCGCCGCCACCGACCCCCGCGGAGACCTTGCGAAACGCGTATTGACCGAACGCGAGTTCGGCGAAGCCGCTCCGCCCCTGGGGCACGTCCCGCGTGAGAAGATCGATGGCACCGCCGACGGTTTGGGGGCCATAAATGACCGAAGAAGGTCCTTTGAGTACGCGAACCGAACGCATGCGACCGATGAGCGGAAAGTAGTAGGCGGCCGGCGCCGAATAGGGGGCCGGCCCAAAGAGTACGCCATCTTCCATGAGCGTAATCTTCTTGGAACGGTCCGAGTTCGCACCACGCATGCCGATGTTCGGGCGGAGTCCCATGCCATCCTCACCGCGCACATAGACGCCGGGGACGCCGAGAAACACTTGATGGGGATCGTCATAGCCGAAGCGCTTCAATTGCTTGTCACTGACGGTGTGCACCGAGCCGCCGGTCTGCGCCTCTTTGACGCCGACGACGCGCAGCTCTTCCGGCTCCGCGGGTGCGGACGCCGTCGCGGCTGGTGCCTCCTGAGCGAAAGCAGCGGGGGCGACGAGGAGTGTCGCAACGGGGGCGAGCGACGAAGTAAGGCGAGCAAGGCGGCGAAGCATCGGATTTTCTACTTGAAAGAGGGGGGCGGCTCCGTCGGAGCCGGCAAGATCCAGGCGGCAAGGGGGACATCACGACCGACGCGGTCGAGAGAGATGCGGTCATCCACGAGGCGGTGCATCCGGCGGCCATTCCAGGAGGCGACGGCGTCAACGCGGACGCGCACCGAGCGGCCAGCCGCCGCTTCGTCGGCAGCGATGCGGCTCCCGAGCTGGAGCAGGAGGTCCGGTTGCGTAGCGAATTCGCGCTCTTGGCGGTCATCGAGGTACTCGCGTGGTGGCACCTCGCGCACGCGCCCCGTCTGCAGATCTTCCACGAGATAGGTGACGGCGGCGTTCTTTTCCCGAAGCATCACCCGCCAGGAGAAGCGCATCCCCTGCTCGTGCCAAGCGACGGGCCCTGGCGTCGCAAACGTTCGTAATGGAACAAGAATTTGCAGCACCGCGTGAAGGGCGAACGCGAAGAGTGCGGCCCGCCCCAACTGCTCCCCCGGTCGGCCAGCCGGATTTTCGACATCGCCGGCTGCGCCTTGCACAGAGTGGCGCCCCAAGAGCTTGAGCGGCCAGTCGGGCGCGAAGAAGACGGTGGCGGCCCCCACCATGATCCACGGAAAGAGGCCGATTGGAAAAAGGTAGGATGTGAGCGCGTGGAAGAACAGAACAGCGACGTAGGCGGGGCGACGGAGCCGAGGATGACTCAATAGAAAAGGGATGGATGTATCAAAGAGAAAGCCGCTCCAGCTCATGACGATGGCGGCGCCGGGGAGCGCAAAGAGGGGCCCCACAAGCGGGAGCCCTTCCCGGGCCGCGAGCCAGATCGCGAGCGGTTGCCCGTGAAAGAGCCAGTCGGAGTTTGCCTTGGCGATGCCGGCAAAAAAGTAAACGATCCCGACCTGAAAGCGGAGCGCCCGCAGCGGCCAACGGGGGCTCGTCGTCGTCCAGCGACCGTCTTTTGTGCGCCCATCGAACCCGTAGGGGCCGCCGATGGGAAGGACGACCGCATGTACGAGAAGAAGAAGAAGAAGTACGTAGTGATTCAGGTAGTTGGTGACGTCAAAGAGATGAATCGCCAAGAAACCGAGCAACATTCCGAACGCCGACAAACGTGTTTTCCACCCGATGGCGAATGGGATCGTGAGGAGGAAGACGCCGACAAAAAGCGCGTGCAAGGCGAGCGGCCCCGGCGGCTTCACCCAGGAGAACCCCGGATAGGAGAAGAAAAACCGAGGTCGGAGAAAGAACGAATCGGCCCAGCCGTAAATCTCAAACCGGGCAACACTGACCGCGACAAGAATCGCAATCATTCCGCGAAAAAGCGCGAGCGATGCTCCGCTTTCGCGCGCATTCAAGGAAGCCAGAGTCCGGCGGAGAAGGGCTTTCATACCGGGAACTCAGTCGTTGTCCCCCTCGATGCGCTTCGGGAGCTCGAGGTCCAAGATCGTGATGAACTCGGTCCGGAGGCGGTCGCCGAGGCGCTTGAGGGCGTCGTACAGGGCGCGCACCTTTGCTGGCTCGGCAACGATGGCAGCGGCGAGGTCGTCACTCGGCAGCGCCTTGGTTGCGGCGATGGCTGCGTCCAAATCGGAAACAAGATCGGCGGTTACCGCCTGCTGCCCCCGGCTTGCGAGGAGGTCGTCGAAGGAGGCGTCGGTGCCGCCGTTGCAGCCGACCAGGAGGTCGCGGGCCCCCTCCAGGTTGGCGAGGATGTGGCGCCGAGCTACCTTGGCAAAGAGACTTTCGACGGTCTCGAGGCACGTCGCCGCGGTGCATTTTTCAATACCGGCCGGGCGGGCGACCTTCATGTCTTTGACGTCGAAGTAGACATAGAAGAGAGCGTCTGCGGCCGCATTTAAGGCCATTTGTTCCGTCGCAAAGACCTTGCTCCCTTGGCCCGCCGTCGCGACCTCGTTCGCGAAGTTTCCGCCGGTCGGTGCCCAGGCGTCGGCGAGAGCGCGCCCGCGGCCGACGACGTCTTTCGCGACGACTGCTGCGTAGGCCGCCTTTCGCGCCGTCCGTTCGTCGGGAGTGAGGGCCGCCCAGGCGCCACTCGTGTTGATGCTCGCCTCCGGGGCGCAGCCGTTCGTCGCCCCCTCTTCGAAGAGCAGATATTCGAGGGCAAGGAGCGTTCGCGTGCTGACCAATCCGTTGGAAAAATCGGGAGATGCGAACCCCTTGCTGACGATCGTCTGCTCGATGAGGCACCGCCCCCCCGTCGGCCACGAGTAGATCGGGTCGCGCAGTTCGCGGCCGCCAGGGAGGCTGCTCATTGCCCCCGGTCCGAACTGCCAGGGCTCCAGGGTTTGCCAGCGGAAGATCGCGGAAAGCCAGGCTTCTTTCGCCTTTGCACGGAGGGACGCGTCGCTCGGGAGCGCGGCCCACGCATCGACGGCGCGCGCGAGCGCCTCCGCTTCGGGGACGAAGCTGGCGGTGCGTGTGGTGGCGCACGTCGCAAGCGCGGAGAGCGCTTGGCGGGCGACCGGCGACGCGGGCACCGCCCCCGAACTCCCCTTCCCACTCGTCGGGGAGCGATCGCGCGGATCCGTGCAGGCGGCGAAGGTGGCGACGGCGAGGAGGCCGGCGTAGAGGAGGGGGGCGGGCTTCATCTCAGTAGTTCACCTTGAAGGCGGTGACCTGCTCGGCAGTGAAGCCGTAGGCGGCGGCGATCTTCGGAATGGCTGCCTCCAACTTCGCGACATTGCTCGCGGTATCGGTGATGAGGAGGTAGCTCGTCGTCGTCCCCTGCGGCGGCGCGAGGATGCCGCCGAGGATGTCGTCGATGGTCCCGTCGGGGATGCTGTGGCGGGCGTCGCTCCCACGGAAGCCGCGGAGGAAGGCGACTGCCTCGTTGTACCCGTGAAGGGCGCTTGAAAAATCGGTCGTGCTCCCGCTGCTGGCGGCGGTCTGGAACTTCTTCGACGCGTCGGCCAGGTAATAGATCGATGTTGCCGCGAGGCTCTTCTCCCAGGAGGCCATGAAGCGTTCGAGCGATTCTTTTCGGGGAGTTACGCACTCCGCCTTCCCGGAAAGCGCGCGGGCCACGATCGCGTCGCGGCGCATGGTGACGTAGAGCCCGGTCGGCGCGTCCCCCTTGTCGCGGCGCTTTGCGTAGACCGCCGAGTAGCGGTCGGGGGCCGCCACGCCGCCGTCGCCGGTTTTGTCGTTGCGGGGCCACGACGGATTGGCACCAAACAGCGTGATGACCTGATCGACCACCGCGGCGGTGCCTGCGTCGTTCGCGACGAGTTGGGCGGCGGTCCGGTAGTGGGTCGCTCCGAACATGCCCTTTTCGGCCAACTGGCGGAGATCTCCCCCTTTTTCGTCGAAGATGTAGGCGCCATACTTGCCGCCGCTCCCGGTCGGCGGGTTCGCCGGAACCCAGGTCGTTCCGGCGGCAGCGGCAAAGGCGTCGAGGCGGGCGGTCACGTATCCCGCAAAGGCGGGGCTCGTGTTCGCCTGAAGGGACGGCGCGGCGGTCGTGAAAAGGCCCTGAAGTTCGGTCGCAGTCGGCTTGATGGCGAGATCGAGTTCGGCTTTCTTCATCGGGTCGAGGAGCGCCTCGAAACGCGCGAGAAGGGCGGTCGCCGGGGCGGAATTGGCGGCGAAGTCAGCGGCCTCATAGGTCGCATCGGCAGCGACGGTGCAGGGGCCGGTCTGCGCGTCGACGCTGGCATCGGGGAGGGTCGTGGCGTCTTGGCCGCCGTCCGCGCTCGGGGTC
>JAAFHJ010000019.1 GCA_013298325.1 Myxococcales bacterium
GCGGGGGAGCCGCTCCTCCTCGTCGAGCTTCGAACGCTCCACGAACCGAGCCTTCACGTGACGTTCGGGTACGTGCAAGATGCACAGTTTCGCGCGCGCCCACTGGACGGCATCGGTAGCGACCCGGAACTTGCGCATGTGCCAGATTTTCTTACGCTACTTGAGGCGCTCGCTCCGTTCGCCGCGGCAAAGAAGAAGAGCGCCGATCGCGCGGTAGCGCTCCCTCCCGCGGTCGCCGGTCGCCTTCTCCCGGCGTTCGTGGCGACGGGGAAGACGGCGTTTCGCGCCGTCGGTGGACGTGCAACGGCGCTCACCGAGGTGCTCGTAGACGGCCGTGTCGCTCGGGGGCCCGAAGCGGAGGCGCGCCGCTTGTGGGTGCAGGATGCACGTACGGGAAACCAGTCGCCGAGCGTGCGCGTGGTGCTCCGCGGCAAGGAACCCGAGCTCCTTCCAACCGACCCACCCCTGTATTATGCACCTACCGAAACGGGGGGGATCCTCGGAGTGGTCTCGGTCGGTGTTGGCGACGATTTTCGAACGTGGCTCCGCGGCCCGTCGCTTCCGCCCGAGGAGGTCGCGCCGTTTGCGGAGCGCCTAGCCGCGCTACGTCCCGACCTTCCGCTCCCGGTCGTTCCGCGGGTGGAAGCGACGACAACAAACGCCCGATTGGAGCTTCGTTTCGGTCTCCTTGAGAGCAGCGCTGACCAGAAACGAATCGCGCAAGCAAATGCACTTGCGCGAAAATTGGGGACGAACTTCGGAAGCCGCTCGTCCCCACGCGTCGTCCGACCCTACGTGCTCTGGTCCGATGGAGAGCGCTACTTCGTTGATGGCGCCCCGCGCAAGGACCTCCGAACAGTGCGCTCCGGTGTTCTCCACATCCAGAAATTCGTCGACCCCGGAATTGCGATTGCACGAGCCGCCTTGAAGGCGTGCGGCTTTGAAAGAAGTCCCTTTGAAGGGGGGGCCTATGGCCTCGTCGATGAGGCGGCCTGGTACCACTTCCTGACCGACGCAACCGAGCGGAATGCCCTCGCCGCGGCCGGATGGAATATCGTGTATGATGCATCGTTCGTGCCTCCCGTCGCGCGGAAGGCGGCAATTGTCGTCTCCCTCCGACCGACCGACGAGAGTGGGAAGTGGTTTGCGCCGCAGGTTCAGGTTGTCGTCGAACATGGCGCCGCCGGTGCCGCCGCAGACCCGCAGGCGCTCCTCGCCGCCCTTCGCGCTGCCTACCGAGCGGCGCGTGCGGGGCGCCCCCCGCGGGACCCGCGTGACGCGATTCCGGTTACGCTACGGAGTGGCCCGATCCTCGCCTTTGACGGCCCCGCCGTCGCCCTCCTGTTCTCCACGATGACGGAGCTCCTCGACGACGATACGTCGGAGGCCGAAAAGGCGCTTGCTCGGCAACGAGCCGCGGAAGAGTATTTATTGACTGACGATGGTTCGGTTGCGCTCCTCACGAATCATATTGCATTGAATTCCGTGCGCGCAGCCCTGCTCGCGGATGCCTTCGGAATCACCGCTTCGCCGCTCACCGCGCTCCGAAAGCGGCTATCCGAACTCTCCCAGGAAGAAGTGCTCCCTGCGGTTCCCGCGCTCCAGGCGACGCTCCGTGACTATCAATGCTTCGGTCAATCCTGGCTTCGACGCCGGATCGACGCCGGTTTTGGCGCGATTCTCGCCGACGGGATGGGCCTCGGAAAGACCGTGCAGACGATCGCAGCGCTCCTTGCGCGCCTCGCGCCGACGTCGGTCCGCGACGGCAGCGACCGTCGCACCATGTTGGTCGTCTGTCCGACGAGCGTCGTCCCGGTTTGGACCGCCGAGCTGGCCCGGTTTGCGCCGTCGCTTGCCGTCGTCGACCACACCGGCGCCGACCGTCGCGACCGCCCACTTCAACAGGGGCACGCCGATGTCGTCGTCACAAGTTACGCCATCCTCGTGCGTGACCAAGAGCTGCTCCAGCAGACGTCCTGGGACACGGTGGTTTTTGACGAAGCTCAATTCCTTAAAAATCCGAAAACAAAGGTCCGAGAGGCCGCGTCTGAGCTCGTGGCTCATGCGAAAGTCGCGCTAACGGGGACGCCCGTCGAAAACCACCTCGGCGAACTCTGGTCGCTCGTCGATCTCGTCTGCCCGGGGCTCCTCGGCGAAGCGTTCGCCTTCCAACGCGTCTTCCGGGCCCCCATCGAAACCGGCACCGACCCATCCCGGCTCTTCGCACTCCGCGCGCGCATCGCTCCGCTCGTCCTCCGTCGCGCGAAGGATCAGGTCCTCCGCGAGCTGCCGCCGAAAACGGAGGTCGACGTCCCTGTCGCCCTGGGAATTTCCCAGCGAGCGCTCTACGAAGGGGTCCGCCTTTCCATGGAGGCGCGCGTGCGGAAGACCCTCGAAGACCACGGGATCGGCGGCTCGTCCCTCGTCCTCTTCGACGCGCTCCTCAAGCTCCGCCAGTGCTGTTGTGATCCGTCGCTGCTCCGTGCTGCCATCCCTGCGGCGGCCGACGTTACCGAGAGCGCAAAGCGGGAGGCGATCGTGAGCGACGTGGTCGCTCTGGTCGCCGAGGGGCGATCGATCGTGCTCTTTTCCCAATTCGTCGGGTACCTGGATCTCCTTGCCGCCGATTTGAGCGCTTCGGAAATTCCGTTTGTACGTCTCCAAGGAGATACGAAAGATCGAGCCTCCCCGGTCGCCGCGTTCCAGCGGGGCGACGTCCCGGTGATCTTGGTCAGCCTCCGCGCGGGCGGTACCGGATTGACGCTCACCGCCGCCGACACCGTGATTCACGCCGACCCCTGGTGGAATCCAGCCGTCGAAGATCAGGCGACCGATCGCGCCCACCGCATCGGCCAGGAGCGGCCCCTGCTCGTTCGTCGCTACCTCGTTCGCGATTCCATCGAGGAGAAGCTCGTTGCCCTGCAGCACCGGAAGCGCGGGCTCGCCGCTCTCGCCCTCGAAGCGACGACGAGCGACGGCCCCGAGGCGGGCGGGCGAGGGGAGCTTTCGATGTTCGACGTCGACGAGCTCCTTGCCCTCTTTGCGCGTTAGCTTTGCGGGTAAGTAGCAGAAAGTAATGTTTTATTCTCGAAGGCGCGGCGGGCCCTGTTGCGGGTGGCAATTTGCGGCGACTGCACGACAGCAACGACCCTACGCCGCCCGATTTGCGGTAGCCTCCCCCGGGCATGAGCTATTTGCAGCCGGGGACCCTCTTCGCCAACGACTTCCGCATCGTCCGGCATCTCTCCGCCGGCGGAATGGGGTCTGTTTTCGTTGTTGAGCAGCTGTCTACCGGTAAAGAACGCGCATTGAAGGTGATGCATCGGGAACTCTCCGATGATCCCTCCCACCGGACGCGCTTCGAGAGCGAAGCCCGTATTTCTGCGTCGATCGAAAGCGATCATGTCGTAGAAGTGCTCGCCGCTGGCATCGAAGCCGAATCGGGGATCCCGTGGCTCGTGATGGAGCTTCTTCGCGGCGAGACCCTCGAAGCCCACGTTCAGCAGCATGGGCCCATGGGCGTTGCGGCGGTGCGCGAGTGCGCCAAGCAGCTTCGTCATGTGCTTGAACAGGCCCACATGATGGGACTCGTCCATCGTGATCTCAAACCGGAGAATCTCTTTCTCGCGAGCGCAAAACGACAGGACGTCCCCTTCACGCTCAAGGTGCTCGATTTCGGCATCGCGAAGTGGGCCCAAGAGGCGAAAAGTACGCTGAAGAACTCGCAAATGATCGGTTCGCCGCTGTGGATGGCGCCCGAGCAGCTCCATACCGGTGCGATCATTTCCGCGGCAACCGACGTCTGGGCGCTCGGTTTGATCGCCTTCTTCCTCCTCACCGGAAAGCACTATTGGGCGACGGCCAACGCGGCGTCGCCGAGCATCACCGGCCTCCTCCTTGAAGTCGCTGGGAACCCGATGCCGCCCGCTTCGCAGCGCGCCGCCCAATTCGCCCCCGACGTCGTTCTTCCCGAGGGCTTCGACGCGTGGTTCGCGCAGACGTCCAATCGGGATATGTCGCAGCGCTTTGAGCATGCTGGCGGCTGCCTCGACGCGCTCGTGTCCCTCCTCGCAGACCGGGCCAGCTTGCCGCCCGCCGCGGGCGCGCTCCTCCCGCGGGGGGACGTCGTCGCCTTCGACACCGTCGCGATCTCCGGCTCGGAAGATCCCGAAATGCTTCTGCGAATTGCCCGTGTCTACGAACTTCGCGACACCGACCGTCCCCGCGCTGCCCAGGCGTATCGCCGCGTGCTTGAACTCGCGCCGACCTCCGCGGAGGCCTACGACGCCCTGAGCCAGCTCCTCGAAGGGATGGGCGATTGGGCCGAGCTCGATGCGCTCCTTGTGCGCCAAGCCTCTGCGCTTTCGCTCCCTCCCGAAGCGCTCAGCCGCATTTGGCTCCGTATCGCCACCCTTCGCCGGGACCGCCGCCACGACGAAACCGGCCACTTCGGCGCACTCCGAAACGCCTTCGACGCAGACCCGCGCGATCGGGCGGCGACCGTTCGCATCGTGGAGGCGAGCCACGACCCGAGTGAAATCGAGCAGTTTTTTTCAAAGGCTCGAGCCGCCGGCCAAGATGTCGCCTTCTTGGAAACGCTCGCCGGCGATGTTGCCGCCGCGCGCGGCGATCTAGGGGCCGCAGAAGCGGCCTATGCACGCGCGCTCGCCGCCGATTCCGCCAAGTCCGCCATGAGCGATCGCTCGGTGTTCGACAGCGCCCTCCGCGCCAAGTTCGCACGCGCCGGAGCGGCGAGCGGTGTCGTCGGCCCGGAAGAGGTTCGCGTCCGCTGGGCGCGGGTTCTCGAAGGGGATCTCCTCCACGTCGGCGCTTGGGAGGGGATCGTCTCTGCCGCGGAAAAAATGGGCGATCCTGAGGATTTGGCCCTTGTGATCGCCACTGCGCAAACGATCCTTGGGGAGGCCGCCGCCGGCCTTGCGTCCCGGCCGGCGCCGACGGTCCCAGCGACGAAAGCGCGCGGTCTTGAATTCGACGCGGCCCGTCTCGCGGCGATCGCGGAGCACTCGCTCGACAGCACGGCGGTCCAGCCGCTCCTCGTCGACGTTCCCGCCAAGGCTCCGCTCAAGAGTTTCGGATTTACCCTGAAAGAACTCGTCGATCCGATGACGAGTTCCCGCGCTCTCTTGCAGCGAGCGATGCCGATCTATCGCCAATTGACTGCCGCCGGAGTCGCCCTCGATTTGCCGTCGACCCCGCAGGTTTACTTTAAGGAAGGGGCGGAGGTCGGCTTTGTTCGCCTCTGGAGTGAGCCGGCGGCGATCGTGATCCAGGCCGGCATGGAAGCGTGGGCCGCCGAGGAGATCACGTTTGCCGCCTACGAGCGCCTCACCGCGACGCGCGGTGAACTTTCGGCGTATGCGAGCTTCCTCGCGGGGGAGCCGACCCGAGACGCCGGCGAAGCGGCCTTCCGTTACCTCCACGCGGCGGAACGGCTTTGCGCGCGCGTCGCTTTCCTGGCCACGCGGTCGCTTTCGGCCGCCCGAAAGGCGCTCGAAGCACGCCCCACGGCGCTGTTGTCGGTCGATGTCGTCGTCGCCGACCTCGCGCTCTTTGTCGCCACGGGTGGTGCCTCGCGCGCGCTCGCCGCTGCACGCGAAGCGGCCTAGCCGATCCGCCGGCGCCCGCGGTTCGAGCTTTTTCTGCGCCGGCGGCGCGGCCGCGAGGGCCTCGAAATAGTGCTCCATGGAAGGAGGGGATCGCGATAACCTCACTCGGTCGCGTCGATCCGTCGGCCTCGCCCGCGAGGGGTTGGGGGGACCCGGCTAGGCAACGGTAACCAATGCCGAACGCAGCGAAGCTGGGTACGGCTGGAGGGGCAACATTCCGATGATCTATGAGTCGTCCTACGAGGGGCTTCGCGAGGCGTGCAGAAACTTCGACCTCCGCCGCGAGCGCCTCGCGAAAGGGGCGATTGAGCGCTGGCTAGAGCCGTCGGTGGGGCCCGGATTGTCGAGCGACAAGCTCCTTTCCCACATCATCGCCGATGCGATGTTGAGCCGGATGGACAAGCGGCTCGTAGAAGCGAAGAATATCTACCTAGAGAGCTTCGATATTCCGCAGATTGAGCTCTTCTATGCGATGACGAAGGGATACCCGCAGGTCCCGAAAGCGCATGATATTGCGAACCAGTATTTGGTTCACGAACTCGCCCTGCATCCCAAAGCGACGTTCGTCGAAATTGGCATCGGACGCGGCGTTCAGGTGAAGAACGTCGTCGAGGAGCTCGCGAAGAACCCGGGCAAATTGCGAGATTTGACGATTCTGGCGATTGAGCCGGATGGCGCGAACATTGCGACATCTACCGCGCTTCTCGGCGAACTGAAGGACTTGCCGTTCGCATTTCGTGTCATCACGAAGCAAGGGCTTCTCGAGACATTCACCGAAACGGCCTACGCCGACCTCGCTGCTACGGCGGGCGACGTCGTCGTGATGAATTCCGCCTACACGATCCATCACACGGTGCACCCCCTCGGAGATGCCGCCCTTCGCACGCGTCTTTTCGCGGCCCTTCGGCGCGCATTTTCACCGAAGCTCTTTACGCTCGTCGAGCCGAACGCAAACCACGACACGGAGCACCTCGGATCGCGCCTGAAGGCCTGCTTCGAACACTTCGGAACCGTTTTCGATTTGATCGACAAGTCGACCCTGAGCCCGGAAGAGAAGTTCGTCATCAAAGAGAAATTCTTTGGTCGCGAGATTCGCGATATCTTCGGCACCAGCGATAACTACCGCTGCGAGCGCCACGAGACGCTCGACTCCTGGCTCTTGCGCCTCGTCAAGGCCGGTTGGGAACCCTACACGGAGCTGGGGCGTATCGACGTGACGCTCCCGACCTACTGCTCCGCGTCGGTCGACGACGGTCTTGTGCGGCTCGGATATCGCGGTCTTCCCCTCCTCGCGGTTTTCGCGTATCGCGGAGATTCCTCCAACAACGGCCGCCCATGAACGAACAGAACGCCCCCCCGGATCAAATGCTGGTCCACGGGTCCCTGATGGTCGGGTTTGCGCAAGCGTGCGTAAACCTCAACATCGTAGCCGGTCGCGACGCGACGAACTTTATCAAGGGGCTCCAAATCAACGACTGGTACCCGCTCGCCCAGTGGGAGCGCCTCCAGGAGCTCGTCGTGCGTTCCTACGGGAACGTGGATCCGATCATGGTGAAGGTCGGCATCGCGATGATGACCGGATGGTACCACTATGGTCCCGGGAAAGAGGTCGTGCGCCGCGGCGCGAGCTTCCTCCACTACCAAACAGGTTCTGGCGGTTTCGCGAGCGTGGTCCGTGGCCCGGAAAGTGTCGTTGGGTCTTTCGAACTTGAACTGTTCGACAAGTCGCGAGGCAAGGCGATTGTCCACTCGACGACCCCCTTCAATCGCAAGATGGAATGCGGCGTCCTCATCGGTGGCATGCTCGCCCCGGGCGACATCGACTACGTCGACGTCCGCAACGACGAAGACTCCGATCACCTCGTCGTGGAGTTCCACTGATGTCGCAGCCAATCACCCTCGAAGACGTCCTCTCAAAGAACGAGACCGAGCTTCTCGCGCAGCTCTCCGAGAAGGAACTTGCCCGTCTTTATTGGAAGTTTCGCGGTCTCGCGAAGACGCTTGAGCGAGATACGGCCTTTTGGAACTCGACCAACGAGAATCTGAAAGTCGCCTACGAGACGCTCGACGAAAAAGAGCGCGAACTTGCCGCCGCGTACCACATCATTCGCGACGACCTGGAGGTTGCCCAGAGCGTTCAGAGCGCGCTGCTTCCGCGGATGTTCGCGACGATGGCTTCCGAGCTGGAACTCGGCGTTTACCATAAACAGCTGACGGAGGTCGGTGGCGACTACTTCGACTACTTCCGCACAGCATCGGACCGCTACGCCATCGGCGTATTTGACATTTCCGGCCACGGCGTAAGCTCGGCCCTCGTTATGGCCTACCTCAAGGCGCAGTTCATGACGATCATGGAGCGCCTCGAGAACCCTGCCGAGATCGTCGAATGGGTCAATCGTGCATCCTACGAATTTCTCCGCGAAGTTCGTAAGTATGCGACCGTGAACTTTGTGACCTTCGAAGAGTCGACCCTCCATTACGTCTGCGGCGGTGGCTACGGGCTTTTGCTCGGCGCCGACGGTCAGGAGCATATCTTCGAGAAGAAGAATCACTTCCTCGGTCTCCGCCAGAAACCCTACCTCGAAGAGCAGCTGCCTTTCGTCGTCGGTGACCTACTCGTCCTGTACACGGACGGGATGGTCGAGGCGCAGAACCTTGAAGGGAAGGATTACTCGGTGGCGCGTTTGAACGACGTCGTTCGACGCCACCGGACGCTCCCCACGGAGGAAATTGTGAGGCTTTGTGTGGAAGACTACCATTCCTTCCGCACCCAGGACTCCGACGACATCACGCTTCTCATCGCGAGGAAGACGGCATGAGTATCGAACCGTCGGCGCCCACTCCGCTCGACCAGCTAGACGAGCAGACTCTTTCGAAAACGCTCACGAATTTTCGGCTGAGCGTTGGCCCACTTGACCACGTGACTGGCGACCTCGCCGGTCTCGTCGGCGAACACGTCCTTCAGATTCTTGGGATGTTCTATCCAAAAAACATCGCAAAAAAGGCAAACGTCGTCGTCACTGAACTTGTGACGAACGTCTTCGAAAACATCTACGATCCGAAGTCGACGTTTGAGCTTGAACTTGAAGCAGCCTCAACGGGGCTGACGATCCTCGTCCGAAACGACGTCTCCGCCGAGCAGTATGCAAAGGTGCAGGCGCGCGTAAACCTCATTCGCGAAACTCCGGATTTGCGCGCGCTCGTCGCCTCGACGATTCGCGAGCGTCGTGCCCAGCGGCTCAAGGGGGGCCTCGGCCTCATGCGGCTTGCCCAGGAAAACAAATTCGCGATCGAAAGCGCCTATCTTGATGGGCGGATGACGGTGAAGGCGACCTACGCAACGGCGGTGCAGGGATGAAAATTCTCACGTTCGGCGAGATCATGGACGGGGGCGCAACCGTCTTCCATTCGGTCGCAACGGTGGACGACCGTTCCCTGCGGCACCGCTTTGAAGGTGTGATTCGGGTCGATAACCCCTATCGCTCCCTAAAAGAACACATTGACGAATTGAACGCGAAGGTTCCCGGGTTGGGCATCGACGAAATCTTGATTGATTTTTCCGAGCTTCGCTTCTGTAACTCGAACGGTTTCTACGTCATCATGGACATCGTGGAGGCGCTCTACCTCAATGCGACCGAAGCGAAGGTGACCGTTCGCCGCCTCGACGACGACGATTGGCAGCGGGAAACGCTCCCCATTTTGCTGAACGTCGACGATGAGTCGATCGGCCGGCGGACGAACTTCCAAAACGTCCGCGAATAGTCGCTCCATCGCCGTCCACGAGACGCCCCTCGCGCGAGCGGAGGGCGTTTTCGCGTTTGTTTCCCCCGCGGCCGCTGCCGCACTGCATCATGAATCGGCAACGCTCGTCGCAAATGCTCCTCGTTTGTCCCGATGAAGAAATCCGCTTCCCGTCCCCGGCAACATGCCGGTAACCTCGGTCGCTTCCCCCGAGCGCGTCGCGGACTGTCACCGCCGCTACCGGGCGAAGCCACCTCCCGTCTCCGGCGCATCGCCGGAAGCCCCGGAATCAGCCAGGAGTTGCCCTTGTCGTTCGTTCGTCTCCCCGAATCGCCCATCCGCTGCAAAAACCTTGTCGGTGGCGCCTTCGTCGACGTTGTGACCAAAGACACGATCCCGGTAACGAGCCCCTGGACCGGCGCCGTGATCGGCGAGGTTCCGATGAGCCGTGCCGCGGATGTCGACACCGCGGTTGCCCTGGCAAAGAAGGCCTCGGTCGGCTGGGCGGCGACGCCGCTCCGTGAGCGCTGTCAGGTCCTCTACCGCTTCCGGGACCTCGTTCTACGCGACCTCGAAATGCTCGCCCACCGGGCCGCGTCGGAGGCGGGAAAGACGGTCGCCGAGGCACGCGCCGGGATTCTGAAGGGCGTCGAAGTTACCGAGTTCGCGACCGCCCTGCAGAACATTCCTGGTGGCGGTGTGATGGAGGTAAGTCGCGGAGTTTCGTGTGAAATTCGCCGCGAGCCCCTCGGCGTCGTCGCCGGTATCGTCCCCTTCAATTTTCCCGCGATGGTTCCGCTCTGGATGATTCCGAACGCCCTCGCACTCGGAAATTCGTTTGTGCTCAAACCTTCCGAAAAGGTGCCGCTCACCGCGCAGCTCCTTGGCGCCCTTCTCGCCGAGGCCGGCCTCCCGGAAGGCGTCTTTTCCCTCGTCAATGGCGGCGTTGAAGCGGTCGACACGATCCTCGATCACCCCGACATTCAGGCGGTTGGGTTCGTCGGTTCGACGGCCATCGCGCGCAAGGTGTACGAGCGCGGCAGCAAGGCCGGTAAGCGGGTGCTCGCTCTCGGTGGCGCGAAAAACCATCTGATCGTGACGCCGGACGCCGATGTCGACATGACCGCGCGCGCCGTCCTCGACTCCTTCACCGGCTGCGCGGGGCAGCGCTGCATGGCGGCGAGCGTGCTCCTCGCCGTCGGAGACATCGAGCCGGTGCTCGCCAAGGTTGAGGAACTCGCGAAAAACCTCGCCCTCGGCTCAGGGATGGGGGCGATCATCGATCGAGGTGCGCTTGAGCGTCTGGAAGCGGCCATCGGTCGCGCGGAGGGCGAAGGGGCGAAGCTCCTCGTCGACGGACGTGGCAAAAAACCGAGCGATTCTAGCTATACAGGCGGTAACTGGCTCGGCGCAACGCTCCTCGATGGCGTCCGTCCGGACTCGGAAGCCGGCTGCCAGGAACTCTTCGGCCCGATCCTCGCGGTCGTCCGTGTGAAGAACGTGACCGAGGCGCTCCAGATCGAAAACGCCAACCGTTACGGGAATGCCTGCAGCGTGTTCACCACGAACGGTGCAGTCGCCGAGGCGGTCGCCGCCGGCGCGAAGGCGGCAATGATCGGCGTTAACGTTGGCGTCCCCGTGCCGCGGGAGCCGTTTAGCTTCGGCGGCATGGGCGAGAGCAAATTCGGCCACGGGGACATCACCGGCCCGAGCTCGATCGACTTCTGGACCCACAACAAGAAGATCACCCGCAAGTGGGCGCCCCAGGACGACCAAAACTGGATGTCTTGACCGCGTTCTCCGGCGAATAGACGCCGAAATTTTCAGTTCTCAAATCGCTATCTCGCCGCGCTCCTGCGCGGCGCTCGGAAGGTCCGTCGGACCTTCTGTCCCGTTTTCGTTTCAGGAGGCTTGAGCCATCCATGTCGGAAAAGAAAAGCAGCGCCATCCGCCTTACGACGCATCCCGGTGTCATTTCTCACCCTATTCAATGGGGGAAGGAAGCAGCCAAGGATCGTGGACCAATTATCGCCACGATGACCAACATCGGCGATCGCAACGCCATCGGCACCCACTCGGGCGCCTACTCGGTCTACCGCGCCCTCGCGATCGCTGGCAAAGCGCTCGATCCCGACCACAAAGCCGACCTCACCAACACCGCGCCCGCGGAGGCGATCGGCCCCCACGCCCAATGGTTTGATCCAAAGAAGATCGTCTCCCTCGATCCGTGGGGCGCGATGATCTCCGAAAAATTCGGGGATCTTCTGGCGAAGGGGGTCGACATCAAGCCGACGATCGCCGTCACCAAAGCTCACATCAACATGCCGGAGCTGAAGGACGCCATCACGGCGGGGCGCCTGATTCCGGACGGGGAAATCCTCAAAAAAAATGGTGACGTCACCGTCACCAAAGCGGCGATTGAGCCGGTGTGGTTCCTTCCGGGAATCGCGGAGCGCTTTGGCTGCTCGGAGGCCGAGCTTCGGCAGGTTCTCTTTCAACAAACCGGCGGCATGTTCCCCGAACTCGTGACCCGTCACGACCTCGAGGTCTTCCTGCCTCCGATCGGCGGCCTGACGATCTATTTCTTTGGCGACGTCTCGAAGGTCGGCAACCGCGAGGTGCCGATCTCGATGCGAATCCACGATGAGTGCAACGGTTCCGACGTCTTCGGGTCCGACATCTGCACCTGTCGTCCGTACCTTACGCACGGCATTGAAATCTGCATTGAGAGCGCCCAAAAGGGGGGAACTGGCGTCATTGTCTACAACCGCAAAGAAGGTCGCGCGCTCGGCGAAGTGACCAAGTTCCTTGTGTACAATGCTCGCAAGCGCCAGGAAGGCGGCGACCGCGCCGATACCTACTTCCACCGGACGGAGTGCGTCGCGGGCGTCCAGGATATGCGCTTCCAGCAGCTTATGCCGGACGTCGTTCACTGGCTCGGCATCACGAAGATCGACCGTTTCGCGAGCATGAGCGACATGAAGTTCAATGCGCTCACACAGAGCGGGATTGAGGTCATGGAGCGGGTCGCAATCCCCGATGATCTCGTCCCGCAGGACGCAAGCGTCGAGATGGAAGCGAAAAAGGCTGCCGGCTATTTCACCGCCGGCAAGGTCATGTCCAAAGAGGAGCTTGCCTCGGTGAAGGGGCGCGCCCTCGATGAGTGACGTCTCCTTTCTCCGAGACCCGGCGACGATCCGTGCACGATGCAAGTTCGTCTACGATCGCGCACTTCGCGGTGAGGATTCATTTTTCACCGTCGATGAAGGGGCGCTCGACGGCATCGCCGCGCGTGTGGCCGATTTGACGGTCTCTCGCTTTCCCGATTTGAACGTTCCGATCCACGGTCGGATGCGCCACTTCGGCGAGCGTGCCGAGGAGGCCCGCGCGGCGGTCGAAGCATACGGGCCGCTCAAGCGCGGCGCCGCGCTGATCGACCTTTGCGTCGTAAGCGTCCTTGTCGACGCCGGTGCAGGGGCCAGCTGGCGCTACAACGACCCGGTCCTCAAGACCGCCGTCGGCCGCAGCGAGGGGCTCGCGCTCGCCTCCCTCGACTGGGTCGCGAGCGGCGCGCTCTCCTCCCAACAAACCCCTTACTCGGTCGATGCGAAGGGCCTTCAGTCGATCACCGTGGAGAGCTTCAAACAGGCTTTCCAGGTGGCGGACGGAAATCCGATCGTCGGTGCGGAGGGGCGCGTCGGGCTCTTGCGGAGCCTCGGTGACGCCCTCGCGGAGCCGACCCGAGCTGCCCGATTCAACCCGAGTCGTCACCCGGGCGGCCTTGCTGGCCTCCTTCTGGGCCGTGGCATCTTTGACAAATCCACCGGCCACACTCGCGTGACCGGGGCCCAGGTTCTCTCTGCAATTCTTGAGGAATTCGGTGGGATCTGGCCGGGAAGGATTACGCTCGACGGGGAGAACCTCGGCGATGTCTGGGCGCTCCCTGGCCTCGGTGCGCCGGGGCCTCACGGCGACCTCGTCCCCTTCCACAAGCTCTCCCAGTGGCTCGCCTATTCGTTGGTCGAACCGCTCGAAGAAGCTGGGATTGACGTCGTCGAACTGGATGGATTGACTGGCCTTCCCGAATACCGAAATGGCGGTCTTCTCGTCGACGGCGGCCTCTTCGCGTTGAAGGACCCGGCCCACGCGACCGTCGGCCACACCGTCGATTCACCGTTCGTCGTCACGTGGCGCGCGCTCACCGTGCACGCTCTCGATCTCGTCGTCGCAAAGGTGCGCGAGCGTCTCCACAAAAGCGCCAACGAGCTTCCGCTCCCGGCGCTCCTCGAAGGCGGAACTTGGCTTGCCGGCCGTCAAATTGCCGCGGAAAAACGGGAAGGTGGCGGCCCGCCCCTCACCGTGATTTCCGACGGCACCGTCTTCTAAATGAACTGCAAACTACAGGCAATCCGTGCGTCGTTCGCCGGTGCCGCTCCGCTGAGGAAGTATTTATGACCCCGTCCGTCGTCGTCGTTGATCACCCGCTCGTCAAACACAAGCTCACCCTCATGCGCGCCAAGGAGACGAGCACCGCGAGCTTCCGTGCACTCCTCACGGAAATTTCGATGCTCCTCGCCTACGAGGCGTCCCGTGACATGAAGTTGGGGACGAAGACCGTCGAAACGCCCCTCGCAACCATCGAAGCGCCGACCCTCGAAGGCAAAAAAGTCGTTCTTATTGCGATTTTGCGCGCGGGGCTCGGCATCCTCGACGGCATGCTCGAACTGATGCCTTCCGCCCGCGTCGGGCACGTCGGCCTCTATCGGGATCCGAAGACGCTGCTCGCCGTCGAGTACTACTACAAGGTGCCGAGCGATCTCTCGGATCGCGATGTCCTCGTCTGCGACCCGATGCTGGCGACCGGCAACAGCGCCATCGCTGCCATTGAGCGCATCAAGCAGAGCCGACCGGGCAGCCTCAAGTTCATTTGCCTCCTCGCCTGCCCGGAGGGCATCAAGAACTTCCACGAGGCCCACCCGGACGTGCCGATCGTGACCGCTGCCATCGACGAACGCCTCAATGAGCACGGCTACATCGTCCCCGGCCTCGGCGATGCCGGCGACCGCCTCTTCGGGACGAAGTAAGTCCCCACGTCCGGATTCCTTCGGCCCCGTGAAGAGCCTCGCCGTCGCGGGGCTCTTTTATTTTGTCCTTATTCCTGCCCATAAAAGTACGCATGTATTATTTGTGCGTGCAATGCAGCCTCAGACGATCCCCGTTCCGGCCGTCGTTCCATCTCCAAGTGCGAACGCGGACGACCTTGAAGCGGAGCTCGAACGCCTCGAGCGCCTCTTGAGACGCATGGAATTCGCGCTTTCTGCGCTATCTTCGGACCTGGGCGAACTCTTGACCGTGGAGCGGATTATCCACCGACGCTTTGGGCCGACGCTTCGTCAGGAGCTGGCGGATGAATATCGGGGAAATCAAGCCCGTATTCTTCGCACCCTCGCGGCCGACATTGACGCGCCCCACCTTGCGCCGCGCCCTGCGCCGGGCAAGACGGTGATCACCGAAGAACAGCTCGTGCGCTCCGTCGCGGGGATCGCAAGGAACCTGAAATTGCAGGGGGAAATAGCTCTCGCCCAGCTTCCGCCCCCCTTTGGCCAGATCGACTTTTCGTGGCTGCCGGGCTGACTCAGCTTCGAAGTGCGAGGAGTCCCGCCACGAGGCTCAGCGCGACCGCCCCACCAAGAAGCGCGAAGAGGAGGCGGTCGAGCCAGCGGGGGAATGCTTCGCGGCTCGGGCTGAAGGGGCGGCCGGGCGTCTCCACCAAACTCTGCGAAATCACAAGGGAAGGGGACGAAAGCGGCGGAAGAGCTGCGCCCGGCTCGATGCGGACCGTTGGCCGTAGCTGCGGCTTTGCCGGCATGGGGAGGCCCGCCGCGCGCGCCGCATGATCGAGGGCACGTCGCATTTCCCGGGCGCTCGCAAACCGGTCTTGTGCAGCAAATGCGAGGGCCTGATCGAGAACGGCTAAGAACGCAGCCGGACCGGGGACGTTCAATGCCGCAAGCGGGAGCATCGGTTCGCGCGCCTCCAAGACGACGTCGACGATGGAGCCCGTTCGAAGGGAACGCCCCGCCAGCGCGGACGCGATCGTGAGTGCGACCGCAAAAATATCGGCCTCCGGACCCGCTTCCGTCATCCCGAGCGCCTGTTCGGGCGCCATGTACGCCGGCGTCCCAAGCGGGACCCCTTCCGTGGTTGTGCGCGGGCCACTCGCGGGGCGGGTCAGTCGTGCGAGGCCAAAATCGAGGAGATGGACGGTCCCGTCGTCGGCAATAAGGACGTTTGAAGGCTTGATGTCTCGATGGACAATGCCGTTTTCATGGGTGCTTTGAAGAATATCCAGAAGCGCATCGAGCACGCGCCACGCTTCGAACGTAGTGAGCGCATTCGCTTCTAGATGCGCTTTGAGAGATTGCCCACGAATGAACGGAAAGATCGCATACGGCCGCCCCGACGCCGTCCGTCCCCAGTCGATACAAGGCGGGATGGCCGGGTGCGCGAGCGCATGTACGACGTCGATTTCTCTCGCGAATCTCTGAAGGCACTCTTCGTCGACGGCGAGTTCCGCGTGGAGAACTTTCGCTACGATGGGGAACGGGTCTGCCCCGGAACCGCCCACTTGAAACACCGTTGCCGTCGCGCCACGACCAATTTCACCGCCGAGCGGACGGACGATGCCGCGGAGTACAATCGTGTCTCGTTCGCGTGGAAGTTGCGCAAAACCATCGTGTCCACCGACAGGATGCCCCGTCTTTTTTCGCATTTCCGACGGGCGAGCGCCGTCCCGTTCTTGCGCGGCCTGTCCGTTCGCCGGGGCGGTCCAAGGGCGGGGGGACCGCGTGTCGGGGAGCGTCGGGAACGACTCGCGTGCGGGGGACGACGGACGGGAACCGAGGGCGTTGGGCACGGCTCGACCTTAGCCGTCACACCTGATTATTTGGAACGAATATTTCCCGGTGCTGCGCAAAATATTCAGGCTCGATATTAAATTCGCTGCGCCGGCTCGGCCGTCGCGATAGCGTACCCAAGTGCACAAGCTGCCGCTTTGGGGGTCGCAATGACGGTCCGCTCCGATTCCCGTCCGAGTTCCCGAGCTGGGAAGCACGGTCGTCGTGGCGTTTCTGAGTCGCGGCCGGCGCCGAGCGTGCTGTTGGCCGGGTCGACGCTGCTCGGGCGGTTTGATGTCGTTGCCCACGTCGCCTCAGGCGGCATGGGGGACGTCTACCGCGGCGTCGATCGCGGCACCGGCGAGACGGTCGCGATCAAAGTCTGCTCAGCGGCCGATGATCCCGATTTTGTTCGCCGATTCTTACGGGAGGGGCGCCTGCTTTCCGAGCTGAGTCATCCCCGCGTCGTCGGCCTTCGCGGCCGCGGAGCCCTGCCTGACGAGACCCCCTTCTACGTGATGGAGTACGTCGCCGCGCCAACGCTCGCCGAGATTCTCGTCGTCCTCGAGACGGTCCCCTACCGGGCGGCCGTCGCCATCGCCATTGGCATCCTCGAGGGGCTCGTCGCACTGCATATTCGCGGCATTTTTCACCGCGATATCACGCCGAAGAATATCGCTGTCGACCCGGAAACATTGGCCGTAAAAGTGCTCGACTTGGGCCTCGCGAAGGAAGCGGTCGACTACGGGCCGCCGCTGACGAAGAAGGGGACCTACGTCGGCACACCCGGCTACATGGCGCCCGAGCAGGCGCTCGGCCACGCCGACGCGCGTTCGGACCTCTACGCGGTGGGTACGCTTCTTTATCAAATGATTCGAGGGAGACGGCCGTTCGCGGAGCGCGGCGTCCGCGAAACAGCGGCACGCATTTCGACCGACGCCCCCCGACTCGAAGCGCCTTCCACGCAGCCCCGTGTTCCTGATGCGCTTGCCGATGCCGTCGCTGCAGCCATTGATCGATTTCCGGATGCACGCCCCGAAAACTCGACAACATTTATTGTGAAGCTGGCACGTGCCGTCCCGAATTGGCAAATGTCGCGCACGGAGATTCGCCAATGGTCGCGTGCGCTCTTCGAGGCGCCCCCGGAGAGCGTCGATGAACGGACCGCCCCCGGTCTCGGCGCGATGGCGGCCCAAAACCCCCGTGGTCGGTGGCTTGTCGGCGTGCGGCGACCGAGCGGCATTGACGCACAAGCGGCGCGCCGCGTTCATGCGCTCTTTGAGGAGCCGCGTGGCTTTCGGCACCTCCCGCCGGACATCGTCCTCGTGGAGGCGGTTGCCTCCCGGCTCGACGAATTTCTCCACCGCCTCGTGGACCTCGGACCGAGCATCCAGGTCGCGTGCGAGCCGCTGCTCGGTCGTGCAAACCGCACAAAAGGTTATGGAAAAGCACTTGGTGTCGCCGAGGACGGCCTCTCTCCGGAGGCGGTGACGGTGCTCGCCGACCTCTTCCGCGATGACGGAATCTGAGGTATTTGGGTTATTTGCGTCGGTACGTCGTGTATTCTTGGAGTGTGCTCTTCCCCCTTTCGACGAGGCGACTTGCTCATGCACCCTGATCGCAAAGCTTTGGAACTGCATTCGCTCGGCGAAAGTGTAGCCCCCGAGTCTCTTCAGACGCAGACCCGGCGTATTGCCGACCGGATCGAAGAAAGGCAGCCGGCCGTTCGTCGCGGACGGGGGCGGCCTCCCGGCTCAAAAAACAAGAAAACTTTGGCCCGGGAAGAGGCGGCGCGTCGCATGGAATCGGGCGTTGTGAACGTGTCGCCGCCGGCAGAAGTGCCCGAACGGGCCCTCGAATGGAGCGAACACCGCGGACGGTGGGATCGCTCGCTCTCCCCCCACGAGCGCCGTGAAGAGCAGCGCCGCCGGCTGCTGGATGTGGCCCACGCGATCCTTCGAAAGAACGGCTTTGAGGCGGTAACCGTCGATGCCGTCACCGAGGCAGCCGAGGTCGGTCGCCAGTCGTTTTACGCCCATTTTGACGGCCGCGCGGAACTGCTCCTCGCGCTTCACCACGAGCTGGCACGCACGCTTTTTGCCGGTTTTGACCTCGCTGTCCGTGGTGGGCGCGGCTCCAACGAGGTGGTCTTTGCGGCGCTCGACCAGCTCATCGCCTTCGTCCGCACCGACCGCGACCGCGCCTGCTTCGTCCTCCGCGACGCGCCCCGCCTCGGCCAGCGCCACCACGCGGTTCTTCGTCCGCTTTTTGATGCCCTCGCATCGATGCTCGTTCTCGGCAGCCTCCAGTCGCGGCCCCTCGACGACTTCACGTCCCACCTCCTGATCGGCGGCTTCCGGACCCGCGTGGAAGCTCTCTTCGAGAGCACCTCGCTCGCAGACGCCGATCGTCTCGTCCCCGCCTTCCGCGTGCTCATCGAGCGCCTCGAAGCGCGCTAGGTCGCCGCTTTCTCGATCGATCCGCGTTGCCCGCGGTAGCGTGCGCCATGGCGTTTCGCCGGCTCGCTTCCTCTGTGTATTCTGCAGTCTTCCCGGTGCTCCTCGCGCTCGCCGTGTTCGCCGTTGCGGGCGGTCTGTGCGCCGCTCCGGCGCCAACCGCCCCGGCACCCTCGGCAAGCGTCGCCCCCGTCGCGTCGGGCGGGCGAACGCTCGTGGCGCCGGCGGCCAGCGCGGCGATTGCGTCAAACTCCGCGTCGTCTCCCGCGTCGCGCGTCGTCTATCTTGGTGTATATCTCCATGATATTACGAAAGTTTCGCTCCAGGACGGCACCGTCGACGTCGACGCCGAAGTGTGGGTGAAGTGGCGCGGGGAGTTCGACCCCGAGCGGGTCGTCCTGGCGAACGGCGGTCGTGTCAATCGGACGAAAGTCCGCGAAGAGGCCGACGGCGATTGGCATGCGGTCACGTGGCGGATCCGCGGGCCGCTGCGTGGTGAATTTCCCCTCGGCGAATTCCCGTTTGATCGTCAGAAGATCGCCCTCGAATTCAGCCTGCCGACCGGCGATGGCATCCTCGAACCCGACTTCGCCGCCAGTACCGTCGAGGAGCACTTTTCGATCACTGGATGGGTGTATGACGCACGCTTTGTGCCGCGTGTGGAGTCCCGCCAGTTCGCGTCCGATCTTGGACGCGTCCGCGAGGAAGGGCGCGCCACCGACGTCCGTCTTGTCGCGTTCGATGTACCGCTCACTCGCCCGGCGGCACCGGCGGCGGCCCGGCTGCTTGGGCCCTTCTTGCTGCTCGTATTGCTCCTGCTTGGCGGCTTTTGGCTTGGGGAAGAGCACCTCACGGCGCGCGTTCTACTTCTTGGATTTGCGTCGCTTTTGTCGATTGGCTACGGCAGCCAAGCGCCGTCATCCCTCCCGGCGATCCATGAGGTCACCGTCCTCGATCGGCTCGCTTGGGTCGCCTACGGGCTCGTGGCAGCGGCGGCGGTATTGACGTTTGCCATCGCCGTTTTCGTGCGGCGCGATCGTATGCATGTTGCACGTGATGTGGGGCGCTGGGGGCGTCTCGCCCTCGGCTCAATTGCCCTATTCGCGTCGCTCCTCGTGCTGCGTCCGGTCCTTGCGCGTCCGGTGCCGGCGACCTATGCGCCGCCGGCGCCCGCCCTCTCCAATGCGACGCCAACGTTCCCGACGTCGCGATCGACCCTCCACCTCGGGACGACGCTGCCACTCGCCGCGATTCCGTCGAGCCTCGCGGCTCAATGGGCTTTTCGGTCACTTGCGCCGGTCGGTCATAGCGAGGTGGAACCGATTTACGTCGAGGAGATTCCTTCCGTCCGGAGCGGCGCTCTTCGGCTCGTCCCCGGTGGCGGCCTCGATGTGACGTGGCGCCTTCGCGCCGATGCGCGATGGTCCGATGGCGAGCCGATCACCGCCGAGGACGCCGTGTTTCGTGGGCAGCTGCTCCCGACGGTCGGCGCCCATCTCGAAGTGATTTCGCCACGCGAGGTCGTCGTTCACTACGACGAGCGCCTCGTTGAAGCGCTGGAACCACCGGATGTTCTTCCGAAACATGCGTTCAAGCGCGCCATCGACGACGCCGGCGGCCTCGAAGCAGCAGCGGCCTCGAAGGAGGTACGCGAGAAACTGCGCGCGGCGATTTTTGCCCAGCGCGCCCAGGAGCCGACCCCAGGCCTCGGCCCCTATCGCGTCGTTTCCTTTTCGCCTCGCGTGTCCCTCGTGGCAGAAGCAAATCCCTTCTGGCCGGGAAAAAAGCCGGCAATTTCTCGGATTGAACTCACGCGCTACGCAAACAGTCACGACCTCCGTGAGGCCTTCGTTGCGGGGAATGTGGATTTGACAACGGCGAATTCCATCGCCCCGGATGACGCGGAGGCGCTCCTCCACGACCAGCCCGATGCCGTTACGATTCGCCCGTCGGCGCGCGTCCTTGAGCTCTTTGTCGACCGCCGCGTGCCGCTCTTCGCAACCGCCGAGGGGCGCGCCGCGGTGTCGGCAGCCCTCGACCGCGCCCGGGTCGTCGCGAAAATCTATCCGCGGGGTGGCGCCGTTGCCGGCAGCCCGATCGTCGGACTCCCCGCCAAGGAACCAGTGCATGATGCATCGATCCTGCGCAGCTACCTCGCCCAGCACCCGCTGAACGGCCCTGTGCCCGTCTATTGCGAGGCCGCTTCGGAGACCGACTGCCTCATCCTCGCCTATGTGGTCGAAGACCTGATCGCTGCCGGCCTCCCGGCGATCCTGAAGCCGACCGCCGGTGCGAGCGACCTTGCGAAGACGGCCCATGGGGGCATCGTCGGACTGGCGACAAATGCCGAACGCGCTTCCGTTCTGGTCCACTTCGACGTCCCGGTCGTTGGTGGCCTCTACGACGCCGATGCCCGCCACGATGGCTTCGACGATCAGACCGCTGCCCTTTGGCAACGCTACCAACGGGCCCTCTATCCGGAGCGTCACGACCAGTATCGCGAGCGGATCTTCGAGCGCCACGCAGCGCTGTTGCCGACGATCCCGCTCGTTTTTCCAAACCAACGCATCGTCGCGGCGCCAGCGCTTCGGGGTTGGGGCGGTCCGCCGGAGCGCTTTGGCTACCTCGCCGAGGACTACTTCTTCGAGTGACTTCGCTCAGGCGACCGGAGCCGCGAGTGCCGTCGTCACGGCGATCTTCGTGGCGCCGGTGAGCACCTTGTGAACCGGGCACTTTTCGGCGATTCCGAGAAGAAATGTGCGCTGTTCCGGCGTCAGATCTCCGTCAAGGGTGACCGTTCGTGAAAGGTGGAGTGTACCCGCTTCGGTCGCTCCACTGACCTCCACGTGAATGCGGGTGACCGGGATTTGCTTGCGACGAGCGACCATATCGACGGTGATCGACGTGCAGGCGGCGAGCGCCGTGTAGAGCAGCTCGTGGGGATCGGGGCCGAGGTCGCCTCCGCCCGCCTTTGCGTCGACGTCGAGCACGATTCGGTGGGGGCCGACGGAGGCCATGGAGCGGAACGGATCGGGATGGTTTTCCACGGATGCAGCGCGGGACATGGCCTGGCACCATGCCACGAATTCCGCCAAAGCGAAGGTGGGCACGGTAGGACAGATCCAGTGACGCTCCGCTTTCCGCTCCCACCGCTGTTCCCGGCGACGCTGGTCCATCGCCGGGACCGCTTTTTTGCCGACGCCGACCTCGACAGCGGCGAGCGGGTCGTCGCCCATTGCGTGAACACGGGGCGGATGGAGGGGCTCACGAAGCCGGGACGTCGGATCTGGCTCTCGAAGCCGCCGCCTCGCGTCCCTCCACGGAAGCTCGCGTATACCTGGGAATTGATCGAACTTTCGAGCGGCCTCATCGGTACGAACACGGCGATCCCGAACGCCTTCGTCGGCGCCGTCCTCGCCGCCGGCTTGTTGCCTGGCCTGGGCCACGTGAAGTGCACCCCCGAGGCGCCGCTCGGCATTCTCCGGAACAGCCGCTCGTCGCGGAGCGATTTCCTCCTCGAAACCGTGGAAGGTACACGCATCTGGGTCGAGGTGAAGAACAACCACCTCGTGTATCCAGATGGATTTGCATACTTTCCGGATAGCGTCAGCGAGCGTGCAACCGAGCATTTGGAAGCGCTCGCAACGAAGGTCGCCGCCGGCGATCGCGCCGTCGTCGTGTTCCTCGTCCAGCGCGGGGATGCCACTGGCGTCCGCCCGAGCGACGTCCACGATCCCGCATTTGCCGCGGCGGCGCGACGCGTTGCCGCGCTCGGCGTCGAGTTTCGTGCGCTAGCTGCCGTCCCTGAAGTCACCGTCGAAGCGGCCCACTTGCGCCTCATCGGCGAAATTCCTGTCGATCTCGCCCCCTATCCAACCGCACCGGTGGCGGCGTTTCAGGCGTCCCTTCGCGCGGAAGCACCGGCGTGGGTGCGAGGCGCCCGCAGAATTGCCGGAGACGGCGGGCCGAAACGGCCAAAGAGTACGTGAATGGAACCGGCAACCATCGTCTGGGAGGCTGAGGCTGGCGCGTGTGTCACCGAGGCAGATTTTCGTGCCGCCGTCGCCGCGCGCCTCGGGGCAGGAGCCTCGGCGGCCGCATCGAAGGATCGGGTGTTTCGCATTCAAGCGCGGAAACTCTCTGACGGGCAATGGCTTGTTTTCATTCGTGAAGGGGCCGCGGAGCGCCGCCAGCAAGGGGAGTGCGATGCGGCCTTTTCGTCGGCCGTGCTCGCGGTCGCCGTCGCCATTGACCCGCTCCACGCGGACGTCCGCCCGGCGCCACTCAAAGGGGGAAACACGCCCCCAGAAGCGGTCCCGACGTCTCCTTCGCCGCCTCCATCAAACGAGATTCTTCCGCAACCGACCGAGGAAAAGCCGCCGCCGGCCGCGGTGACCGTGCCCGTCCCGGCATCGCCATCCCGCGTCCCGGT
>JAAFHJ010000190.1 GCA_013298325.1 Myxococcales bacterium
GATGGGGCGGAATGCCCCACTGGAACGGCGGTCGGTCGCCGGGTGCCCCTTTGGGTGTCGCCAGACGTTCACAGACGGATCGAGGGCGATGGGGCACACGCCGATCGCCCCCCGATTGCACAGGCGTTGATCGCTCGGCGGCACCGCGATAGGCCGACACTCCTCCCATGATCGGCACCAAGGTCTCCGTCCGCCTCCGCATGTCCTCCCACGACGCCCACTACGCGGGCGAACTCGTCGATGGGGCGCGCATGCTCGCCCTCTTCGGCGACGTGGCCACCGAGCTGCTCATCCGCCTCGACGGCGACGAAGGGCTCTTCCGCGCCTACGACAGCGTCGAGTTCCTCGCCCCCGTCTATGCGGGCGACTACATCGAGGCGACCGCCGAGCTGGTCTCCATCGGCGGGACGAGCCGGAAGATGCGCTTCGAAGCGCGCAAAATCGCGGGAAACCTGAGAATGCCGGGCGTTCCTGCGTCGGCGGCCGAGGTCTTCACGACGCCGATCGTCGTCTGCCGGGCGAGCGGCACCTGCGTAACGCCGAAGAGCGAACAGCGGCTCACCACGCTCCATGCGCCGAAGCCGCTGATCCTCACGGCGGCGATCGTCGGCGCCGAAGTCACGCGCGCGCAGACCAAGTATCTGCCGATTACCGCCGAAGAAATTGCCGACGAAGCGGCCCGTTGCCGGGAGGCGGGCGTCGCCGTGATCCACCTCCACGTCCGCAACCCGGACGGCTCGCCGACCCAGAGCGCCGACCGCTTCGCCGAGGCGATCGAGAAGATCCGCGCGAAGACCGATTGCATTGTGCAGACATCGACCGGCGGCGCCGTCGGCATGAGCATCGAAGAGCGCGCCCAGCCGCTCCTCTGCAAACCGGAAATGGCGACGCTCAATTGCGGGACGGTAAACTTTGGGGACGACGTTTTCGTGAACACGAGGCCCGACATCCGTGGCCTCGCTGCCCAGATTCGCGCGGCGAAAAGTGTTGCAGAACTCGAGTGTTACGAAGTGGGTCACGTGGAGGAGGCGCTACGCCTCGGCGCGGAAAACGCCATTGATGCCCCCTACCATTTTCAGTTTGTACTCGGCATTACCGGCGCGATCGCTGCGACCGAGGCGAACCTTCGCTACCTCGTCTCGCTGCTCCCCGAGAAGGATACGACCTGGGGCGTCGCTGCCGTCGGCCGCCACCAGCGTCCGATGACCGAGCTCGCGATGCGGCTCGGTGGTCACGTCCGCGTCGGCCTCGAAGACAATATTTACATGGAAAAGGGCGTGCTCTCCGAAGGGAGCGCGCCGCTTGTGGCCCGCGCGGCCGCCTACGCCCAGACGCTTGGGCGCCCGGTCGCGACGCCGGATGAGGCGCGGAAGCTCTTGGGGCTCGGTCTCTAACGCTCGGTCACCACGAGGACGCCCGAGATTAGTGCTCGCCCTTTGTGCCCACGACACAAACCTGCGCGCCGAGCGGGACGCGCCTCAACAGTGGCTCCGCGGCCCGCAGGAAGGCGAGCGGTCGCGGAAAAAAGAGGACAAAGTCTCGCCGCACTCGCGTGAGGCCTGCCTGCCTCAGGAGCGCCGGGCCTTCGTTGGGGCGAAGTAGGACGACGCCCTCGTCGAAAGGGCAGTCACGCACCGCTTTGCGCGTGAGTGGATTGATGGGATTGTGTTCAAAAATCACGAACTTCCCGCCGGGTGCGAGCACGCGCCCGAGCCGACGAACCAACGCAGGCCGCTCGCTCGGGACGACGTGATGCAGGACGTTGGCGAGGATGACGGCGCCAAAGGTGCCGTCCTTGAGCGCCGAGTCCTCCTCCTCGAAGGAGGCGTTCGGGACCCGTTCTCGCGCGACAGCCACGCTCTTCTTTGAGACATCGAACCCGACGACGTTTGGATACGACCGTGCGAGGAGGACAGTAAGATTTCCGATGCCGCACCCATAGTCGAGAATCGGCGCCGTCATGCCGTCAAGAATGGGGCCGAGCACGCCGACTTTGTGCTCCGCAAAGTACTCGGGCTTCTCGCCACTCAGGCCGACGCTCTTCGCGTGCAGTTGATGGTACTTGTCCGCGTAAGCATCGAACTCGGCCTCTTGATTCCCCAGTGTCGGCATTCTGCAAACGCTACTTCGGACCGAATCGGTGTCCAAGGGAACTTCGTCACATTCCCGCGTTTCGCGCTGGGCGCCGTGACGCTTGGTGGGGTATCGCGCGGTCGTGATCGTCTCCACCGACCGAAAGTGCCCGACTGCGGAGCGCCCCGAGCTGAGCATCGTCCTGCCGCTGTACAATGAGGAGCTCGTCATCGACGAGCTGAAGCGGCGCCTCTTCGAGATGCTTGCTGAGATTACGCGAAGCAGAGGGGACCGTAGTCTCATCTCGTCGGTCGAAGTGATCTTCGTGGACGATGGATCGAAGGACCGAACCTACGAACTGGTTTCTGAAATTGCCCGGGAAGACCCCCGCTGTAAGGTGATCTCTTTCGCCAGAAACTTCGGCCACCAAAAAGCGATAACCGCAGGTGTAGACCACGCCGACGGGGATGCCGTGATCGTGATGGACGGCGACCTCCAGGATCCTCCTAGCGTCTGTATTGCGATGATTGAAAAATGGCGGGAAGGCTTCGACGTCGTATACGCACGTCGGACGATTCGCCGTGGAGAAACTCTATTCAAGCGCATGACGGCGCGCATCTTTTATCGTCTCTTCGCCGCAATGATCCCCATTGAAGTCCCGCTAGATACCGGTGACTTTCGACTGATGTCTCGTCCCGTCGTCTTGGCGCTTCGCTCACTCGCCGAGACACACCGTTTCGTACGAGCGATGGTCGCGTGGGTCGGCTTCCGCCAGACGGCAGTCCTCTACGAGCGACCGGAACGATTCGCAGGGGAGACGAAATACCCACTGTCGAAGATGGTCCGATTCGCCATTGACGGAATCACCTCGTTCAGCGTTCTTCCGCTCCGTATCTCGACCTACCTCGGGCTCATTGTCAGCATGGCAAGCTGCGGCGTTGGCGTGTGGGCGCTTGTCGCAAAATTTGTATTTCGCCACGTCGTCCCCGGATGGACTGCGCTCATTGTCCTGATTTCATTCGTCTCGGGCGCTCAGCTCCTCGTCATCGGAATCCTCGGAGAATATGTCGGCCGAATCTACGAGGAAGTGAAGCGGCGTCCCCTCTATGTAATCAAGAAGTTGCAGAATTTTTCCGACGCGGACGAGTAGCCTATTCGGACGTCGTCGCCGGGAGGTGGACGAGGAAGGTGCCGTCGTTCGCGTACAGCGTTTGTGCAGCGCCCGGAAGCGTCGCGAGGACGTCGAGGTGGGGTTTGAATAGCAGGATGTGGGTAAATTCCGTCCCTGCAACCCTCCAGAAGGTCGACCATCGCCGCTGAAACTCGGTCTCGCAGTCCGCCCGTGTGCCGAAATTTTCACGCACACGCTCACAGAATGCGTGAATCGACTTTGCATTGTTTAGAAAATTATTGACGCCGACACGTGAAAGTTCTGCAGGGAGCTTTCGTGTCCGTAAGACAGGCATCGATGCGTTTTCGGCCCACAAATCAAAGGGAGTTGTCTGTCGGTCGGTGACGTAGAGCGCGCTCGCGGAATCGAGCGGCCACGTGTTCTTTGCGGATCCCTTCCTGTCGAAAATCATCGGGAGAAGGGCGGCTCCGCCTGGGGTCGCCGTTCGAGCAGCGGCGAGTTGCTGGACGTCCGCTTCTGCCTTCAAGATATCGAGGGAACCGCCGAGGGAAGCGACCGCGGCTGCTGCGTACGCGAAGTACCGAATGGGGCGAGTTTCGAAGGTCTTGAGGCGCGTAAGTACAAAAAACCAAAGGTATGGCACAAAGCGAACGGAAAAGAATGCCCAGCCGCCGGCTGCTGCCGGGGTGGCGAGGTAGGCGATTCCGAGAAGCGCGCCGGACGCGGGGCCAAACATTCGATCCGCCGCCGCGGATGACGCATCGGTCCTCGGTTTTCGAAATGCCAACCACACCAAGCAAA
This sequence comes from Myxococcales bacterium, assembly GCA_013298325.1. GTDB lineage: Bacteria > Myxococcota_A > Polyangia > Polyangiales > Polyangiaceae > JAAFHJ01. The sequence continues at coordinate 4,007 of JAAFHJ010000190.1, forward strand.
GCGCCGGAACGAGGGTCGCCGTCGTTCCGTTGCCCAGCGTAAAAAAGGACCGCGACCACACATCATAGATCACGGTCGTCACCGGATCGTACACCGTTTTTTGTGCAGGTGCGTCACCTGAGATCCCCTTTCCAAAGTGACTCAGTGTTGAAACTGCTGCCATTGGAACGGCAATCGCGAGCGGCATGAGCGTTCTCACGAGCTGGGCTAGTTGGCGGCGGTGGAGCTGCCGAACGACCCACGGAAGCAGGATAACTCCGGTACAAATCAGGGGAAACACGTGTGTATACCAGATCGCCGCCGTAAGCGCGGCGAGCCCAAGTCCACGCGAGACCTTCGCGTCCTCCTTTTGCAGCTCGAGCCCCATGAGCAACACGAGCGTCAGGGTTGAGCTCAATGAAAAATTGAGCATACCCGTCGCTACGAACCACGGGAGTACCAACAGTCCGTAGAGCGGGGACGCTTGGACCATCGCCGAAGAGCCGCTGTAGAATCGTACAAATCTCGGAAGCACCCATGCGTTGAGCGCGAGGATCCCCAGCGTAAATAGCTTTACAAACGCCTTCGAACTCAGCAGCGGACGCAGTGCGGTCCCGAGGGCAAAGAGCGTCGAATTTGTCTTAAAGAAGCCGGTCGGTACGAAGTCGGAAAAATGTTGAGGCTGCCCCAGTATCTCCAGCGTCGCAAGGTGGCCGAAAAGGTCCTGAAATGGCGGGACTTCGACAAAAAATAGTGGCCACGCAGCCGCAAAAAATAGGGCTACGCTAAGGGCCGAGGTAGCCAAAAATCCTGGTCCATCACCTGCTTTGAAAGGGCGATCACTCATCGGTAGGGAGTCCTGGAGTTGCTGGGTGCTTACGTGAATAGATCCACACTTCTTCCCCCGTCGATCCATGCACCTTGTGGCAACGGATCCCAAACGGCAGCCGGCACACCGATCGGAGGCTTCGTGCGAAAGGGAATTCACCGTCTTGGAGTCGCCGGTAAAAGCGACGCGACGCGAACTCTGTGAACGGGGCGATGCGTCCCGTCGATGGATCCGGCAGGTCAGGGCCGGTGCGATCAAAGCTAATTTCAGCGCTGAGCAGCACCACATCGACATCGTCGGCCGGGGGGCCGAGTTGCGCATCGACGACGTCGGTCACAGCCATCGGCGCGCGCGCGGTAAGTGCGTCGACGCCGCGCCGCCGGTACCGGAGGTGCGCAGGAAGTTGGGGAAAAAAGTGGGCTCCGCCGTGGATCTCGACCAGCGTATTCGCGGGGAGCGCGCGTAGGAAGTCGGTCGCCGCGTAGCGTGCGTCGACGAGCAAGGTCCCCTCCATCCGCGCGAGTTCGAACACCCCTTCGCCGATGGCAAGCGCCGCGACGGTTCCGACGAGAATCACCCCGCCTCGCGCCCCGGCCGCCCGGCGGAGAGCCTGCTCGACGGCAAGCCCGGCGTAGGGGAGGAAGAGCATTGCCTGGGGCAACAGGAATCGGACTTCCGAGCGACGTGCACCGAGATTGAAGAGGAGAGTAAATCCGACAGCTGCCGCAAATGGCATAAGGAGCCGGAGCTGCCCCTTAGGCACCGTCGTGCGCGCGATTCCTGAGAGGACAATAACGACGCCGAGCGCAGCAAGTACCGCGGGCAATCTTCCGCTCATCTCCGTGATCGAAGACCAGAGTGCCCCGAGTAGTGCTTTGGTCCCTTCCCGAGTTCGTGGAAATTGTTCCCACTCTTGACTGGCTGGACCAAAAAGAAAAGACAATCGAGCACGAAATCCGGAGGGATTCGTAATCGCTCCCGAGACGACCGCGTAGAGGGCAAGAGGTGTGAGCGACGCGGCCGCAATTTGGCGAGCCTTGACCCGGTTGGTGACTGGAGACCGTAGGACGAAAATTAACGCGCAGATGGCTGGAAGAATTGCGATCCCGGCGGCTTGGTCTTTTGTGAGAATCGCGAGCGTAAAAAAGGCGGAGGCTCGAGTGAGGCGATCTTCGCCGCCCAGTGTGGCGTCCAGCTCAACTAGGGCGAGACTTGCCCAGAAAAGATAGGGAATATCTACATTTCCGGTGTGTGCATAGTAAATGATGCACGCATTGATCGCTACGAAAAGAGCGGCGAGCGCGCCCCCGCGCTTTCCGAGAGAGCGGTCAAATATTCGGTAGATGTTCAGTACAATTCCGACCGCCATGAAGGCGGCTACCAGTCGCGCAGTACTCTCAATTATTGTCATTGGAAGTGGCGCGATCATTGCGGGAATAAACTTCGCTGGTGCCGTTCCGGCTCGCGCGAGCGTAAAGAGTATTACCGGCAGCGACAATAGTGTGAGGAGCAGCATGTGCAGCGGCGGATAGGTATGAAACCGACCCGGCTGAAACGGGAGCGCAACGGCGAGTAGTCCGACGCTCCGTGGGGAGATCGAATCGGCGGACCAGGATTCCGTTGCAGGCAAGCCCCAACCACATCCAATGAGACAGAATACGGCTGTCATTCCCGCAAGAATCGCCGCATACGGATTCGATGCTGCCCAGTCTTTCGCTTTTGAAGTGCGGAGATACTTGGACAAAAACGGTCTGGTCATGGGCGTTCCTTGGGCGGGGACCGACGGTCGGTCGCGCACTCATCGTGGTTGTCGACAGCTCGAGCAGCGCGCTACACCAGCACCTGCCCATGTCCAAGAAGAACAACCCGGGAACGGATCTGCGCTCACCTGTGCCCTGGGGCTTCGTCCTTTTTGCGTCTGTCTTGGCGCTGCTTGAGCCCGTTGTGCGCCTCGGATGTGTCCATCCCGACGAAACGTTTCAAGCGATTGAACCGGCGTTTGAGCGGGCCTTCGGTCGCGGGTTTCTTGCGTGGGAATGGAAGGTAGGACTCCGAAATGAGGTGGTCGTATCTCTACTCGCTCAGATCTTTCGAAGTGCCCATTCGATCGGAGTGCGAGATCCTCAGATCATGAGGCTATTCATCCATTTTCCACTGTTTCTTCTGACGATTGCGGTCCTTCGTGCCGTCTATTTGATGACTGCACGGCGCCTCGCATGGCGGGATGCTTCGGAAGGAACCAGGGACGTCGAATGGGCAAAATATTCCGTTCTCGCCCTTGGTGTTTGGCTGATATTTGTGTTTTTCCAAACGCGACATCTCAGCGAAACATGGTCGACATCATTTCTTATCCTCGGTTTCGATGCCGTCGACCCGCTCCGTACCGGGGAACCTGGAGTCTCGCCCCTACGGCTTCGTCGCTATCTTCTGGCGGGGCTCTACTTTGGCCTCGCGGAGGTCACCCGATACACGACGGCTGTGCTCCTCGGGCCGGCGTTCCTCGGAATACTGCTGGGCGTCGGGACCCGCGGCCTCGCGGAGATCTCGTTCCGGGGCCGGGGCGCGCGCACTGGCGCCGCCGCGATCGGATTCCTCGTTCCGGTCGCAGTTCTCGGGGTCGTCGATGCAAGGACCTGGGGCGTTCGGATCCCCGGGCTCTGGGCGGGGGGAGCATTTCATTCCCTTATTTCCTATGTTGACGTGAATTTCGTGCGCGGTGTGGCGTCGTCGTGGTTCGGAACGAACCCCTGGTACTACTATCTCCCGCGACTTCACATTGCCGCCCCATTGCTTGGCGTTTGGCAGGCCATTCTTTGGGTGAAGAATCAGAAACAACAGCAGCCATCAAATGCACGTGCCTCGGTTTTTGGGGCATCGATGCGTTACCATCTGCCGCTCATATGCAGCGCTGTCTACATGCTTGTTCTGCTGAAGACGCCGCACAAAGAAGCCCGTTTTCTCTATCCTTCACTGGTCTTGATTACGGTGGTGATGCTCCCGGAGACTATTGTTTTTGTTCGCAATATTCCTCAGCGAAGCTTCGGCTTTGGTGCCAAAATCCTTCTCGCTGCCGGGGCGGTTTTTTGGGCGATTCCTGCATTTCTTCCCGGGCCGTACACACCCGAGCATCGAGATACCTTTCGCTTCCTGCTTCATGCAGGGAGGGAAGGGCGCGGCGCGTTGATCTTAGGAACGCCGATCGAAGCTACGGGTGGCTATTCGATGCTTGGCGCCGATCTGCCGCTCTGTGCCTCTAGCGTAAAAATCGAAGAGAACTGCGTAGAGTCTGCCATCCAAGACCGGCGCGTCTCGGCCGTTTATCTATTTGATAGGGTGCACGACCGCTTCGAGAAACGACTCTCGTGCGCGGGCTTTAGGGAGGACGGCCGGGAGGATGAGGGCGGGATTTGGCATCGGGTGCCGTCGGTAGAGCCGTTTATGCATCGGGACTGCAAATAAGATTTGATTCCAGTAACCCCCGAGGCGAATCGAAGGGTTGTCGGCGTTGCGGTGCGCGCGTTAAGGCACCTTCTCGTCATGGCCAAGAAGAACAAGAAGAGCGCTCTCGCCCAAGCTGCCACCCGTCGCCTCCAGGCGATCGGCATGCCGAAGATGGACGAAGA
>JAAFHJ010000191.1:0-7039 GCA_013298325.1 Myxococcales bacterium
CGCTTGTCGTCGGAATTGGAATTAACGTCTCAACGACCGACTTCCCGGAAGAGATTGCGAGCGTCGCAACCAGCATTGCGGCAGTCCGCGGCGACCACGCCATCGGTCGCCGTCAGGTTGTCCAGGCGCTTCTCGGAAACCTTGAGCATGAGATCGAGCGCGTCCTCGCCGGCGGTTTTCCGGCGATCCGCGCCCGTTACGAGGCGGCCTGGTGCATGCAAAATGCACCGGTGTGGGTCGCCGCTGCCGGCGGGCCGGCCAAAGAGGGCAGTTCAACAGCGGCCGGCTACGCGGCGACGGTGCTCGGCCTCGACGACGACGGGCATTTGAAGGTCGTCGACGGTGCAGGCATTGTCCATTTGCTCAACGCGGGGGACGTCCACCTCGCCCCGCGCTGAGCGCTTGCAAAACGAATCTCGGGGTTTGCATCATCGCCGCGGATCGGTCAGAGTCCTGCCGTTTCGCCGGGGCTCCGCTCGGCGCCATCGATTTGTTTCTGGACCGAAGGGGTTGCCATGAGAGTTTCGCGCCGATCGTTTGCCTTGGGGGCGCTCGCTGCGCCGTTCGCTGCCGCCTGCGGGAGCAGCACGTCGGCCGGCACTGAAACGATCACCGGCCCCGACGGCGCGGCGCCTAGTGACAGCGGCGTGAGCGGAAGCGATGGTGGCGTCCTCGTCCCCGATAGCGGCCCCGGCCAGGTGTGCGCGCCGGCGACGCTGGTCCTCGCGCTCCCCTCGGTCGACGCCTCAAACGCCGCCCAACGCGTGCTCTACTCGTGGACGACCGAAGCGCAGATTGCGGAACTTCGTCAGAATCCGACGCTGCTCACCCGTACCCTCACCGAAAACGGGGACCCCGGAACGCTCTGGACCGATCTCCAAAAGCGCGGTGCCAATGGGAGCTATTCGGCTCAGTTCTTGACGCAGCCGCGCTACGCAAAGAATCGCTTCGGGTGGGTCACTCCTGTCGGCTTTGCTCACGTGAATGGGCGTGATTTCCCCTACGGCGATCGCCTGCTGAAGATCACCCTTCGGCCCGAGTCGATTATCGCCCTTGTTCGCGATTTTGATATTCTTTTCGTCGACATGAACAATCAGCAGGTCGCTTTTGAGGTTCCCAATGGGGCGCCGGAGCGGGTCGGCGCGATTTTCTACGACAACGGTCAGGCGTGCGGCGAGTTCAACGCGCCCGGCACCTATCGCGAGTATTTGATCCCGAACGAAGCGATGATTGAGTCTTGGGAAGTGGGGACGGCGGCGATTCAAACGACCGTCCAGCAGACCTCCAAGGCGATCGACGATTTCGACGCGATTCTCACGCGCGGAAACTGCATTCTCCCCGACCGCTGCCAATCGGATGCAGTGTTTTATCGACCGTTTGCGCTGGAGATTTCTCGGACGGAAGTCTCCGGGATCTCGCGCGCGCTCCGCGCCTTCCCGGCGCAAGGGGCCCCGCTCGTTCACAAGCTCTAGGGCTCCATTCGCCAGGCGATTTCCTGGCGAACGTAGCGATTTGTCCGTTGTCGTTTGTGCGGCGCCGGCTCCGACGAATGCATGATGCATGCGTGCGGCGACCGGCCTGTTGCGTGTGGAGGTTTCTATGAAATTGTCCCGTCGTTCGTTCGCCCTTGGTCTGATCAGCGCCCCCATTGTTGCCGCCTGCGGCGTTGAAGTTTCCAACGGCCCCTATGAGGGCCCCGCGCCGACGCCGACGCCGGCCCCCGACCCGCCGATCGTCATCTTGCCGGAAGCGGGGACCAATCAACCGGCCCCGCCCCTCGAAGGGCTTCCGCCGATCCCCTGGGCGAATGAAACACACGCCGTTCATCGCGTGTTCTATTCCTGGACGACCGCCGAACAAATCGACGAACTCCGCGATGGGGCACCCTTCCTTACCCGCACCGTGAATGCGCAGGGGTCCCCGGGGACGTTCTACTCATTCATGGCAGGTTGGGCAGCTGGAGGAGATGAGACGGCAAAGTTCTTTCTTCGTGAAGAATTTCAAAAGAGCCGTTACGGGTGGGTTAATCCACTTTCTTATGTGCTCGTAGGCACGAAGTCGTATCCCTTTGGTGATCGTCTGCTCCGGCTTTCGTTGAAATCGGAAGCACTTATCGCGGTCGTCTCGTGGACGTCCAAAGCGCGCGTATTCGCGATTGACGGCGCAGAAGTGTCTTTTGAATTTCTCCGAAGCAATCCGGGGAGGCTAGGGGCTATCTTCTTTGACGACCGTGGCCTCTATGACCATCCAGAAGCAAGTTGCTATCCCGGGGGAGCGCTCCGTGAATTCATCTTCCCCAATGAATCAATGATTGAGGCCTGGGAGTACGCGACCGTTTCCGTCCTGGCCGATGTCGCCTGGTACCGACGCGCCGTCGATGACCTCCTCGCAATCACGCGGGCGAATCCGACGTCCTTTCCGGTGAGCTACTGCTACGAGCCGCCGCCGCCCGCCGCGCCGGTCCCGAAATCGCTCATCGATGCCTTCGCGCTCGTCACCGAAATCGGCACGCCGACGCTGACCACCCTCGCGGCGACGCTCGCCGTGCTCCCCGACCAGGGGGCGCCCCTCGTGGGGCCGTTCAAGTGACTGCGCGACGTGCTTCTTCTCGATAAAGAATCAGCACTTGCTGCCGTCGCGCTGGAGAAAACGCGGCTCCCGCCGGCGGCCGAAGGTTGCGTCCCATGCGCGTTCGCCCGCCATGGCTACGGCGCCGAGTTCGTGATCGGGGGCGACGCCGAGTTTGTCGTCGTCCTCGACCGCTTCGGCTACCGGGAAGGCCACCTGCTCGTCGCGCCCCGTCGCCACATCGAGCGCTCAAGCGCGCTCGCGGAAGACGAATACCTCGCGCTCCAGCGCTGGGTTCACCGCGCGATGCGGGCCGTTGATGCCCAGTTTGAGCCGCCGCGGATCTTCGTGGCCGAGCTCGGAAGCGCCGAGCCGCTCGCGACGGGGACGAGCTTCCCCCACGTGCATATCCACGTCGTTCCAATCCACATGCGCGGGGAAGAGGCACGCCCCGCCCAGGTCTTTTCCTGGACGTCAGGGATCGTCGCCTATCGTCCCGAAGAGGCGGTCGCCCTGGTTGCCGCCCTTCGCGCCCGGCTCGCGTCGGCGGGGTGCTAGGTCGAAAGCGATGGAACGCTTCGCCACCGTGGAAGAGGAATTGGGGCAGCTCCTTCGCCCGGCGGGCGGTGGACTTTACGTCGTCTCGACGGGGCTCGCCGAACAACAGTTGCTGCAGCAACAATTGTATGGTGCAGCGAATCCTGGCGAAATCGACGCCGCTTGGCGGGGGGCGCTCGCGCGCCTTCGTAGCGCAAAGGTCGTGATCCTTGGCATTCCGAGCGACGTCGGTGCCGGCTTCCGGCGCGGCGCAAACGGCGGCCCCGGCGCGCTTCGACGGGCGTGGCTTGCGTCGCGCCCCGATCTTCTTTCCCGGGGGGACGTCGTCGACGTCGGCGATGTGTTTTGCGTCCCCCAGCTCCTCGCCGATGACATGCTCTCCGCGAGCCAGCGAGATGCGACCGCCGCCGCCCTCTATCCGACGGTCGCCGAGCCGCTCCGGAGCCGACTGCCGGTCGCTCCACTCACCATCGCGGAGCGCGTCCTCGATCTGATTTTTTCCATCGCCCCCGACGTCCGCCCTCTGATTCTTGGCGGCGATCACTCGGTCGCCTGGCCGGTCACCACCGCCCTCCACCGTCATCGCCACGGCGATCCATTTGGGATCGTTCAGCCCGACGCCCACACCGATCTCCTCGCCGAGCGCCTCGGCATCAAGATCTGTTTCGCGACCTGGTCTTTCCACGCAAGTGTGCTTCTTGGCGGCGAAGGGAGGTTGACGCAAGTCGGCATCCGCGCCACGCGATTTCCGAAAGAACATTGGGAGAAGACGACTGGCGTCAAACAGTTTTGGGCACAAGACGTTCGGGATAACCCCGAGCGATCGATGCGCGAAATTCTGGAACATGTTCGAAAAGTCGCGCCGGGAGGTGTCTACCTCTCCAACGACATCGACGGAACCGATGCCGCCTTTGCTGACGCATGCGGTACCCCGGAAGGGGAGGGGGTGTCGCCGGACTTCTTCGTGGAAATGATCGAAGAACTTTCCAAGAATCCCGGTTTGATTGCCGGCGACCTCGTCGAAGTCGCCCCGGCCCTCTCCGCGCATCCCGAGCGCACCCTCGCAACAGCGGTGCGTTACTTGGACGCAACGTTGGACGGTCTTCTTCGCGAGTTCCCCAAGCGCCCTTGAACGGGGTATTCCCTCGGGAATGCGTTTGCACAGAACTCCGCGCCGTCTTCCGCTTCGCGGACGGACGCGTATCTCTCGGACTCGGATCGCCCTTGCCGCTTTGCTCGTGCCGCTCTTCGCCTGCGGAACGCCGCCAGAAGCGATCACGACGCCGCCGAGCTCCGCCTCCTCCGCCTCCTCGGCACTGCCGACAGGCCCCAGCGCCGCCGAGCTCCAGGCGCTCGCCGACGCGGCGAAGGCAAAAGCGCTCGCCGACGAGCAGAAGCTCCTCGAAGAGATCGCTGCACAGTACAAGGGACTCCTCGTCGCCCACTTTCCGGAAACGGCGACGGCGATCGGGATTCACGAGGGGGACAGTCGCCTTTCCGCCCTCGATCCCGCCGGTTGGGTGGCGGCGACGAAAGCGTTGGAATCCTTCGCGGCGCGCATCGACGAACATCGTAAAACTCCAGGACTTTCGGTCGCTGCGACCGTCGACATGGACGCGCTTCGTGGCAGTATCGGGGCGGCGATCGTTCGGCGGAGCCTGAACGAGCATCGGAACCAACCGAGCGTCTACGCGGGGCCGATGAACGCCGTATTCCTGCTTGGCGCCCGCGAGTTCGCCCCGGCCAAGGTGCGCGCAGAGCACGCCCTGGCCCGCATCGATGGGACGCCGGCGTTCCTCGCGACCGGCAAGGTGGCGATCGGATCGGGAGATCCGCCCAAAGTCTGGGTAGAAATTGGCATCGATCGCTCCAAGAGCGCGAAGAGCTTTTACGCCTCCCAGCGCCCCTGGCTCGTCGCGGCGCTCCCCGGCGAGGAGAAACGCATCGATGCGTCCCTCGCAAAGGCAGTCGCCGCCTACGACGACTTCGCTACCTTCCTGAAGAAGGCAGTTCTTCCGAAAGCTCACGGGAGTTTTCGCGCCGGATCCGAGGTCTTTTCTGCGCTCGTCAAACAGGACTATGCGGTGACGCTCTCCCCGGACGAGATCGAGGCGGTCGGCCGGAAGGTCTTCGCGCAGACGGAGGCGGAGATCGCGAAGCTGGCCCTCGAAATCGATCCCAAGCTTGGGAAAGATCCGTCGAAAGTGATCGCGAAGCTGAAGGGGAACCATCCGAAAGAGAATGAACTTTTGGATGCCTATCGCACCGAAGTTTCCCGAGCACGGGCCTTCTTGGTGGCGAAGAAGGTCGTCCCGTTTCCGCCGAATGATGATCTTCAAGTTGTGGAAACCCCTGTCTTTCAGCGAGCGACCATCCAGGCCGCCTACGACCCGCCGCCCCCCTTCGATGGCGTTTCGCGAGGCTTCTTCTTCGTCAGTCCCGTCGAAAAAGAGTGGGGCGCGAAGCAGAAGGAAGAGTGGCTCCGCGAGAGCGATCACGGCGATATCGTCGACACTGCGGTCCACGAAGCGTACCCGGGCCATCATCTCCAGCTCTCCTTCTCGCGCCTGCATCCGTCGCCGGTTCGCAAGGCACTCGACACCGCCATCTTCTCCGAAGGCTGGGCCCTCTATTCGGAAGAATTGATGAATGAACTCGGCTACTACACGAAGGAAGAGCGCATGCTCCAGCTCGAGTGGGCCCTCGTTCGTGCCGCGCGCGTCATTCTCGATGTTGGGCTTCACACCAAGGGGATGAGCGTCGAAGATGCGGAGAAGTTCTTGATGGAAAAAGTCCACCTGGAGCGCGGTCTTGCCCACAATGAAGCTCGCCGCTACTCGGAGTCCCCCACGCAGCCGCTCTCGTACATGCTCGGGCGTGAGCGCATCTTTGCGCTGCGGGAACAGTATTTGAAGCAGCCCGGCGCCACCCTGCTCGGGTTCCACGACGCGCTCCTCCGCGGCGGGAGCATCCCCCCCGACCTGATCGCCCGCGAGCTCTTTGGCAAGCGTCCGTGACGAAGCGCAAGGGGCGAGCTAGGGTGCCGCCCATGCGCGCCCGCCCCCTTTTCGTGACCCTTCTTCTTGCCGCCGCCCCCATCGCCGCCATCGGCGTCGCCTGCGGTTCTGGCTCGACCGTGATTTATGGTGTCGATGCCGGCACCATCGACAGCGGGGCGGTGGACGGCGCGACGGACGGCGCATCGAGCGATGCGGCGGTCACCGACGCACAGGTCGACGCCCCGGTCGTGTTTGACGGGGGGACCCCCTTCCCCGATGCCAGCCCCATCGACCCCGACGCGGGCCCCGTGGACGCCGGGCCCCCTGCGTTCGTGCTCCAGCCCGTTTCCTACATCGAGGGGGCTAAATTGCCGTGCGCGTTCGTGGCTAGCTATTGCGGTGGCCAGAACCGCTCGCCGGCCTTCACGTGGAACCACGTTCCCGCCGGCACCCAGAGCTTCGCGCTCGTTTTTTACGACGAGACGATTAACGCAAATCATTGGGTTCTTTACGATATTCCCGCGAACGTGACGACGCTTGCGGAAGCGGTCCAGCGGGGAACCCGGACGCCCGCTGCCCCGGCAGGCGCCTTCCAGACGCAGCCACCCGCCGCCTTCGGTGACCCGACGTTCGGCTACTTCGGTCCGTGCCCCGCAGCAGGAGCCGTCGTCCACGATTACACGTTCACGCTTTATGCGGAGCCGGTCGCCCACCTTGCGGGGATGACCGCCGCGTCGACCGTCGACCAGGTGGCGCAGGCCGCCGCCGCCGCCCCCCTCGACTCCGCCCTCTCGCGCACGCAGGTCAGCCGGACCGACGCCGTCCCCGGCGGCGCCTGTTCGACCGGCGGCTGAATTACTCCACGGCGAGATCGGGGCGGCGGTCCCCCATGCCGATCGCCCATCCCATCGTGT
>JAAFHJ010000191.1:7049-8393 GCA_013298325.1 Myxococcales bacterium
ATGCGTGGCGCGAAGCCTCGGTGTTCGCCGGTCCGCCAGCGCATGCCGTCGATGCCGAAAGGCCCGAAATAGCCTGCTTTTCGGAGGGCATCGGCGGTCGACTGGGCCGTCGTCTTGAGCGACTCGCACTCGGCGTCTTCGAGGTCGCCCGGTTCCGCGCGGCGACTTTCGACCCACTGCCCCTTTGCGTCGACGACCTGCACCGTCGGCTCGCCGAGGGTGACCGTCCCGTCTTCGGCAATGAAGCCGTGAATCGCCGCCTCTTTTACCGGTTTGACGTAGGGGACAATTTCGAGGCCGCCTTCCTCACGAAAGGCGTTTGCCGACCAGGCAAAGGCAGCCGGTTTCATCTCCCCCTGATCGACGCGTTGCCGTCCGCGACCGGAGAACCCGTGGGGCCGGCGGAGCAGCCAATGGGGGCCGATCGGTGCATCTTGCAGGCGATCGGTGAGCTGATCCATGTTTGAAACAAATGCGGCACCTGGCAAGTCAACGCCAAGAGTTGCCGCGAACTTGCGCGAGTTTACACGCCGCAAGACCTCCATGGACGGCGACTTGATCGGTCGGATCCCCATGTTCTTGAAGGTGTCGATGGCCCGTGGCGTCATCATCCACGCACGACCGACCCAGCTCCCGCGGGCGCGCTCTTCGTCGGACGCGGGGCGCCCATGGAAGAGTTTGTCGTTCGGTCCAAGGAGCGGCAAGAGGAGCTCGGTGAGCGCCTCCATCCGCGCTTCGGCACCGGCCGGCGTGCGCGGCCCTTCCGGGGCGCGGAGTTCTTCGTCGGCGGTGAGATTCAGGAGCCAGAACGCGGGCATGGGCGAGCGCTTAGCCCAACGCGCGCGCCGCGTGCGGGAAAGTCACTTCCCGACAGGGAAACGGACGCCCCCCGACGGACGGGCCCCGGTGGAAGTGGGCCCGCCGTCCCCGGCGTCGCGGCGGTCCGCAAATGGGATGGTCGACGCCGACGGACGGGCCCCTTCATAACTCACCACGCCGACGCCGATCAGGAGCCCGAGGTAGGCGGTGTTCGGAACAGCATCGGAGCGGCGAACGTTGTATTCTGCAGACAGTGCAACGAGGAGCGCGAGGGGGCTCTTTGGCCGTTCGGGGCCGCCGCCAAAGAGTGCTGCCGCCGGGAAACCGACGCCAAACTGCCCATAGGGGCTCCCCGAGTCGCCCACCGTGCGGAAAAGAACCTGCGTCGACGCGGGGCCGGTGGAGGTACGCGGAAGCGGCCCGACCTGACTCGTGTAGGTTGCACCGATCAATGACACGCCAAGATTGCCGAGGAAGAAGAATTGATCGCGTCGAAGGGGGCCGTATCCATAGGGACGGCGCGGT
>JAAFHJ010000192.1 GCA_013298325.1 Myxococcales bacterium
GTATGGAAGGCGGTCTCCATGCGTCCTGCGCCAAAGAGCTCGTCGTCGTGACGAAAGTGCCCGTCGGCGTCGAGAACGATTGTGCTTTCGCGACTCCGACCCGGCGGCGGGGGGAGCTGAAAGTAGGCGGGATCGTCGGAAGGGCGCATCGCATCTGGCTAGCGAAGTCCTCGCAAAAAGGGCAGCTGCTCGTCCGCCCACAAGTGAGGAAACGGCGAGCACGGATGAAGCTGCTCGTCCGCCCGGAACCGCCAACGGCGGTGAGGAAACGGCGAGCACGGATGAAGCTGTTCGTCCGCCCAGAAGTGAGGAAACGGCGAGCACGGATGAAGCTGCTCGTCCGCCCAGAAGTGAGGAAACGGCGAGCACGGAAGGAGCTGCTCGTCCGCCCGGAACCGCCAACGGCGGCGCACACTCCCGAGCGGACAGGATTGATGGTCGCGTCGACCACTCGGAGACTCTAACGCACCAGTGCGAAAGATACTCGCGATTCTCTTTGTGACTTCCCCGCCTGCCGGCCGCTGGAACAGGATCTGTCGCAGCGCCGCAACAAGCGTCGTTCCGGCGAGCGAAATTGCGTTCTCGGCGCTTCATACCGGGCGAATCAAGTTCCGTTTTTCAAACTATTCTGAGGGTAGCTGTGGTACTGGGCCTCCGCCAAGAGTCTGACTTCGTGCTCGTTAGGCCGCGCGCAGCCTGACGAGGCACAATCAGCACGAATTTTTTGGCGAGTTTCATTCGAGTGAGATGCCCGCTTTTCGTAGGGCAATCTACCCCCACAAATACCTTGAGGAAGACCATGAAAAAGAACCTGATCACGACCGCGCTCTTTGCTCTTCTTGCGACCCCGATCATCGTCAACTGTGGCGAAGTCAATAAGCTCAAGGGCGCGGCGAAGGGGCTCAGCGACCAAATGCCGGATTGCCCGAGCGGCACCGACCCGGACGCCATCCTCGCCTACGACTTCCAGGCCGGCTTCGGCCTCCAGGCCGCGCAAGCGACCAAGATCCGCGGCGCGATCGCAGCGTCCGCCGAGATCACCGGCTTCTATGGTGCGATTGACGGCGACTTGAAAACCGGTTGCGGAAATCTCGCGCACGACCTCGGCGTCACCGGCGACTTTTCGAACGGCGAAGAAGCGTGCAAAGCGGCGATCACGGCAATGAATGCCGCGAAGGCGAAGCTTGGCGCCTCGATCAAGGTGACTCTCGTCGCCCAGCCGCCCCGCTGCGAAGCAAGCATGGACGTCATGGCCGATTGCGCCGCAAAATGCGACGTGCAGGCGACCGGCGGCTCGGCCAAGGTCGAGTGCGAGCCGGGCAAACTGTCCGGTTCTTGTGGCGCTCAGTGCAGCGGTTCCTGCCAGGTCGAAGCCGGCGCGAAGTGCGAAGGCACCTGCAAAGGGACCTGTGACGTCGCCATCAAGGGCAAGTGCGCCGGTACTTGCAACGGAAAGTGCGACGGAAAAGCGGGGAACGGCTCCTGCGCCGGCGTTTGCGAAGGCAAGTGCGAAGGCGGCTCCGTTGAAGCGGCCTGCTCCGGCAAGTGCGGCGGAACCTGCGAAATGAAGGCCTCGGCAAAGTGCGAAGGCACCTGCACCGGAAGCTGCTCGGCCGAGATGAAGGCGCCGAAGTGCACCGGCGAAGTCACCCCGCCGAAGGTCTCCGCCGAGTGCAACGCCCAGTGTGATGCCCGCGTGTCGGCACGCGCCAAGTGCGAGCCCGGCAAGGTCTCTGTCGCCATCATCGGCGCCACCGACGTGAACGGCGCCAAGCAGCTTCAGGCTGCCCTTGAGAAGAACCTGCCCGCTATCTTCAATGTCGCCATCGGCATGAAAGATCGCGCGCTTCACGTCGCCGGTTCGGGCAAGCTGGTCGTTGATGGCGCCAAGGCGAGCATCGAGAGCGCCGGCGCGGCGAGCGCGAAGCTCGGCCTCTGCTTCGGCTCGACCCTCAAGGGGGCCGTCTCTGCGGTCGCCAACATCAAGGCGGACATCGACGTTTCCGTCAACGTCTCCGCTTCGGCCTCTGCCTCCGGCTCCGCTTCCGGTTCCGCCGGCAAGTGACCGCGTGGCGGGGGCGGAAATTCCGCGCCGCCGCTCACAAATCCAAGACCTCGCGCCCGATCGGCGCGAGGTTTTGCTTTCCATCCTTGACCCTCCCAAGCGAGCTACCTAGAACCTTCAAAAGTTTTTGAAAGTTTTGGAAGGAGCTTCGGAATGAGCGGAAAACCGGTAGCCGACGTCCACGGGCGGGACGGAACGACCCACGGCGACGACGTGCGCGGCATGTTCGACGCGATCGCGCCGACCTACGACACGCTCAATCACCTCCTCTCGGCCGGCATCGACGTGCGCTGGCGGAAGAAGGCGGTCGCTCGCCTCGGCCAGAAGCGTCTCCCCGCTGGGGACCTCCTCGATCTTTGTGCAGGGACAATGGACCTCACGAAGATGCTCGCCGACCAATTCCCCGGCCGCGGCCTGGTCGCCGCCGACTTCGCGAAGAACATGCTTGATCGCGGCGCTTCAAAGGTCCCCGCAGCGGAGCGCGTCGTCGCCGATGCGATGCAGCTCCCCTTCGAGACCGAGCGTTTCGCCGGGACGATTTGTGGGTTTGGCATCCGGAACGTCGCCGAGACGCGTAAGGCCCTCGTCGAGGTCTTTCGCTGCTCGAAGCCGGGCGCTGCGTTCGTAACACTCGAATTTTTCAAGCCAACTCGCTTCGACACACGCCTCTTTCACGGCGCCTACGCGAAGGTCGTCCTTCCGACGGTTGGTGGGGCACTCTCGGGAGAAGGGTGGGCCTACAAGTACCTCGCGAAGAGCATGGAAGGCTTTCTTACGCGGAAAGAGTTTGAAGCTCTCCTCCGTGAAGTGGGGTTTGTGAATGTGACCGGTGAGGAGCTCCTTTTCGGAATTGCGAGCATTGTTCGTGCCGAGGTTCCGCGGTGAGCGCGCCAAGCCTTCCACGTAGTGATCGCCCGCGAAAAATCGTCGTAGGGATCACGGGCGCGAGCGGCGCTCCGTATGCGAAACGTGTGCTCGAACTCCTCGCCGCCCGGAAACAGCGTGTCGGCGACGTCGATGTCGGCGTGTGTCTCTCGTCGACGGCCCCCGAGGTGTGGGCCCTCGAATGCGGAGGCAACATTCGAGAATCGCTGCCTTTTCCCGTGTGGGGACTCCGTGACTATCGTGCCCCGTTCGCAAGCGGTTCCGCCGGCTGGGACGCGATGGTCATCGTTCCGTGTAGCATGGGGACCGTCTCCCGCGTCGCAACGGGGGCGAGTGAGAGCCTGCTGACCCGCGCCGCCGACGTCATGCTCAAAGAGCGTCGGCCGCTGCTACTCGTCCCCCGAGAGACGCCGTTGTCGACGCTTCATTTGCGGAACTTGGCGACGCTTTCCGAACTCGGTGCGACAATCCTGCCGGCGATGCCGTCGTTTTACCGGGCACCGACGACGGTCCTCGACCTCGTCGATAGCGTCGTCCAGCGGATTTTGGACCACCTCGGTTTCGACGAGCGGATTCTCCCCCGGTGGGGCGACGAAGGCGCGCCGACGGTAAAGCACGATTGAAATTCGCGAATTTGGATGGATGGGTGAGCAAATGCAAACCCGGAGATCTCTTTTCAGTCCTCAGGAACGCCCTCTATGTCATT
Source organism: Myxococcales bacterium (assembly GCA_013298325.1). GTDB lineage: Bacteria > Myxococcota_A > Polyangia > Polyangiales > Polyangiaceae > JAAFHJ01. The sequence goes on from JAAFHJ010000192.1 coordinate 3,657, forward strand.
CGTCCTCCAACAGTTGGAACGCCACGGCCTCGGATGGTTGATCGCGGCGCGCGCGAACGGCGACTACGCCGCCATCCGTGCGCGTGAGTCGGAACTTCGCGCGTTTGACCCGATCTATCTTGGCGCATTTGCCGACCACCTTCGACGCGTGGAGGTCGGGGAGCGCGTACTCGTGTGGGCGAACGTGTCGCCCCCCGATGACGGACTTCTGATCACCGGTGTTCGCGGTCTTGCCTTCCTGCGCGAGGTCGCAATCGCCCGAATTCTCGCCGCTCCCGGGGCGATGGTCCGCGTAGATTGGAACGAGCAAGGCCTCGAAATTTGCCAGGTCGCGCTCGGCTACGGCGCCGACTCCTGGCAGGGGCGCCTCTCGAATCGTAAGGGATTGGTCCTTGCGGATGATGCCGCAAAGAAGATCAAAGGGCAGGGGATGGTCGCACTTCAAACGTTGAAGATGCAGGAAATGGAGCGCGTCCTCCGTGGAGCAGGTCGCCAGATTCACTATGCCGACGAGACGTTCGGCGATCAGGAAGGGGCGCCCCGAGCGGCGCTCCGTGAGGTGCACCCGTGAGCGTTCTTTCTAACATTCGTGCGAAACTACAAAACGGCGAACGCCTCGGCTTCGACGACGGCGTCGCCCTGTTTCACGAGCCCGATCTCCTCGCGCTTGGGCAGCTAGCGAACGAGCTTCGCGAGGCCCGTCACGGGGACCGTACGTTCTTCAATAAGAACATGCGCGTAGAAGTGACGAACGTCTGCGTCGCCTCCTGCCTCTTTTGTTCCTTCGCAAAGCTCGAAGCGCATATGCCGGATGCGCACACCATGAGCCTCGAAGAGGCGTGGAAAGAACTCTCCGATCGTATGGACGATCCGCCCAGCGAGATCCACGTCGTCAACGGTCTTCACCCCGGCCTGCCGTTCGAATATTACGAAGAGCTTCTTCGCGGCTACAAGCGCATCAAACCGGACGTCCATCTCAAGTGCTACACCGCTGTTGAGATTCATTTTTTTGCGCAGCTCTACAAGATGTCGGTGCGCGAAGTTCTCGAGCGCCTACGAGCGGCCGGCCTCGACAGTTTGCCGGGCGGCGGCGCCGAGATTTTCGACCCGGAAGTGCGGAAAAAGATCAGCGACGACAAAGCGACTGCGGACGAATATCTTGACGTCCATCGCATCGCGCACAGCATGGGGATGAAGACCAATACCACGATGCTCTTCGGTCACATCGAGACCTACGAGCACCGCGTGGATCACATCCTCCGTGTGCGCACGTTGCAGGATGAAACTGGGGGATTTCAAGCGTTTATCCCGCTCGCGTTCCACCCGGACGGCAACGGAATGAAAAACCTTCCGGCGCCGACTGCCGTTGACGACCTGCGGACGTTCGCCGTCTCGCGGATCCTCCTCGACAACGTCCCCCACATCAAGGCCTTTTGGGTCTCGTCGGGGCCCGACGTTGCCCAGATTGCGCTGCGCTTCGGTTGCGACGACATCGACGGAACGATCGTCCACGAAACGATCTATCATTCCGCCGGTTCAGGAGTGCCCCAGGGGCTCACCTACGAGCATCTTGTTCGACTGATTCAGGAAGCAGGGCGCGTCCCCGTCGAACGCGATACCTTCTACAATGTCGTGAAAGAGTTTCCGAAGGCATCGGTCGGGGAAGCGGCATTCAAGGTTCGCGATCGGAAGGCAAAGAAGCACCTTGCGGTCGTGGAGCCGGTTCGCAGCCTTGGTGGGAAGGAGATCGCGGGATGAGCGCCGAAAAGCAGGACCAACTCCGCGTTGCTGGCGTCCGCTACCTCAACGCACGCCCCCTCTGGGAAGACCTGAAGAGCGACCCGCGCATTGCGCTATCGCTTGAAATTCCTCGAGAAGTTCAGCGCATGCTCGCGGAAGACGAGGCCGACGTCGCCCTCATGCCGGTCGCCGGTGCAGCGACGCTCGGGGACGTCTTTTTCGTCCCGAACATGGCCATCGCAGCCCGCGGGCCGGTCCAGAGCGTCCTCCTCGTGTCCGAGGTACCGCTGGAAAAGCTTGAAGAAGTCGCTCTCGATCTCTCGAGCCGTACCTCGGTGGTGCTTGCCAAACTGATCCTCGCGCACAGGAATATCCGCGTCCGTTTCACCGACCTCGACCCGACCACCGCCCGGACCCCCCAGGAAATGCGCGAGGCGGTAGCGCCAGTCGTGCGCGGGACGCGTGGCGCGGTCATCATCGGCGACCCGGCGCTCGCGATCGCCGACGCGTTTCCGTACCGCCTCGACCTCGCCGAAGCCTGGCAGGAATGGAAGGGACTCCCCTTCGTATTCGCTGCATGGTGCACGCGAAACCCGAACTTCGCGGCGAGTGATGTCGCCCGCCTCCAAGCTGCAAAAACGGCCGGTCTCGCCCTGCGCGATGCCCTCGCCGAAGAGCACGCCGCCGCCCACAGCCTCTCGCCGGCGATCCTCGCGCGCTACCTCCACGAGAGCATTCGCTACGAGCTCGGAGACGCAGAAATTCAAGGATTAACTGCGTTTTTTGACGAGGCCTACCGCGCCGGGCTCCTCCCCAAGACGGAGGTACGCTTCACGGCTCCGCTCGCGAACCGACCCCTCACGCCGGTTCCGCTGGAGACGCTCCTAGGGCGTGCCGCCGCCGGCGAACGCCTCTCCGTCGCCGAGGGGGAGCGCCTTCTCGCGGAAGCATCGCTCTTTGAGCTCGGTCTCGCCGCCGATGAAGTCCGGAAGCGAAAGCATCCGCACGGCGTCGTGACCTACATCGTCGACCGGAACGTCAATTATACCAACGTCTGCACAACGAGCTGTCGCTTCTGCGCCTTCTATCGGCCGGTGGGGCACCCGGAGGGGTACGTTCTTTCCCGAGAAGTCCTCGGCCAGAAGTTGCAGGAAGTCGTCGATGCCGGCGGCGTTCAGATTCTTCTCCAGGGGGGATTGAATCCCGAGTTGCCGCTGACGTGGTATGAGGATCTCTTCCGCTGGATGAAGGCGGAGTACAAGCTCGGTCTCCACGCACTTTCGCCGGAGGAGATTATCCATATCTCCGAACTCGAGAATATTTCTACCGCAGAAGTTCTCGAGCGCCTTCACGCCGCAGGCCTGGACTCGGTCCCAGGGGGCGGCGCGGAGATCCTCGTCGATCGCGTACGTCGCCGGATTGCCAAGACAAAGTGCTCGAGCGAGGCGTGGCTCGGCGTCATGCGCACCGCCCATCGCATGGGCCTCCGCTCGTCGGCGACGATGATGTACGGCACGACGGAAACGGCTCGCGAGCGTGTTCTGCACCTCGCCAAAATTCGCGATCTTCAGGATGAAACCGGTGGCTTTACCGCCTTCTTCTGCTGGGACTTCCAGTATGAGAATGGCGTTCGCATCGAGCCCGGCGACACAGGCACACACCTTTACCTGCGCCAGCAAGCGCTCGCTCGGTTGATGCTCGACAACGTCGATCATATCGGCGCGAGCTGGGTCACCCAAGGGCCCGATGTCGGGCAGGTCGCCCTCCGCTTCGGCGCCGACGACTTTGGCTCTGTCATGTTTGAAGAGAACGTTGTCTCCTCGGCAGGTACCACCTTCGGCATCAACGCCGCCGGCATGGAGACGCGTATCCGCGAGGCCGGTTTCAAATCGGCCCGTCGGAACGTCCGCTACGACTGGCTGACGCCGCCCCTCTAAGCGTGATGACGATGCAGCGTTTCCGCGCCCCTTTCCTCTTTGATGGCACGCGCCTCCGTCAGGATGTTGCGGTTGTCTTGGACGGGGAGGGGCGCGTCGTTTTTGTCGGCGACGACTCTGAAACCTTTGAGTCCGCTCGAGAAATTGTCCTGCCGCCGGGCGCTCTCGTCTTGCCCGGCCTGGTGAACGCGCACACGCACGTCGAACTTTCTGCCCAGGCAGGGACGCTTCCGCGGGCGCTTCAAACGACGCGAGAGGCGGCCGATGAATCGGCATTTCTCCGCTGGGCAGGTGCCCTTGTCGCAGCGCGGCCGTCCTTCGATGCGGATGCGCGAGCGGCGGGGCGCACCGCGGCGGCGCAGGCGCTCGCACGATTTGGAACAGTCCTCGTCGGCGATGTGACCAACGAAGCCTCGACGGCCCCCTGCCTGCAGGCGGCCGGTATCGAAGGGTGTATCTTCCACGAAGTCTTCGGCTGGAACGCCACGCGCCTGGACGCCTCGCTGGCGGCGATCGCTGCTGAAATGCTGGAAAGGAAAGCGGAATACGCGGCTGCAGGCTTCAGATACGCGCCCGTTCCGCATACGCCGTACACCACCGCTCCGGAGGCGATTGCCCGTCTTCGTGCCTTGGCCGGCGCGTCTATCGGATCCATTCACTTTTTGGAGCACGCCGCCGAGCGACGCGCCCTCGAAGATGGGGAGGGGGCGGCGGCAGCCTGGCTTGGATCGCTCGGACTGACGAACCTTCCGTGGCCCAGACAGCCAGCAGTCGACTACGCGGCCGCGCTCGGCCTCCTCGATGGCACGACCCTCCTCGTCCACCTGACCGTCGCCCGCGGTGACGAGCTTTGTCGCATCGCTGCTGCCGGAAATCCGGTCGTTCTTTGCCCGCGAAGTAACTTGTTTATTCTCGGTTTTTTGCCCGATCTTCCCGCCATCCTCGCCGCGGGTGTCCCGCTCGCGCTCGGCACCGACAGCTGGGCTTCCAACGACGATCTCGACGTCC
>JAAFHJ010000194.1 GCA_013298325.1 Myxococcales bacterium
TTTTCGAGGAGCGAAGGCGGTGAGGAGGCAAGCGCCGTCAGCGCGAGGCCGATGTAGACCTGGTCGGCGAGCTGGCCGACCCGCAGGTTCGCCGCCTCGGTAGACGATTCGCCGGCGACGGGCGCATGCGAAAACCAGCGAAAGGCCGCGCCTTTTGGCCGATGGGTCGCCAAAAAACGATCCATTGCTCGGGTCGCTTCAGCGGCTGCTTCGGGGTGACCGGTCCGCGCGTAAGCGAGATACGCCAGCACGAAGAGTCCGTTTTCCTTGCCGTATTCGCCGCGGTCGATCCGCGGCACGCCGTAGGTGAGCCGTTCTGCTTCGGGGAGTGCGTAGTAGGCGTGGCCATCGAGGAAGCCCCGTTTGGCGTCGCTGTTGTCGACATGCGCTCCGACGTCCGCATCCTGGCTCGTATAGAAACCGCCCTCCGGAGCGCGGAGGAAACGCTGGATATAGCGGAAGGTTCGATCGGCCCGCGCCTGTGCGCGAAGCGCCGCTGGAGTCGCCGCATTTGCGGCATCTGGCTCGCGAAGGACCACCGCCGCCTCCGCGTCGGCCCAGAGCGATAGCGCCTGTAGTGCCCCCAGCTTTTCGAAATGGGGCGCCTTCCAGGTTTTGCCGACTGAATATTGATAGATTCCTCCAAAGACGGGGTCGTGAATCTGCCCTTCTGCGTCGAGGACTTGCGCGACGCGCTCGCGGGCGCCTGGCACGCCCCGTCGGGCTTTTTCCAGGAGCCAGAGATCTGCCCAGCCGACGGGGGCCTTCTGGAAGTCCCCCCAGCCGTAGGCTTTTGAATCCCACAAGTTCTCCAAAACACGGTCGATACGTGTGCGATCTTCCGCAAACCGCGCGGCGGTCAAGGGGCCCGTCGCCACCAGGGCAGGGGCGTTCCCCGTCGTCTGCCCGAGGAGACTGTCGCCGGGGCTTTCGGGGGCTCGCGCGCCGGTCGCCTCGTCGAGGACGGCTGCGAGCTCTTCGGGCGTCAAATACCCTTGGAAAACGCCGAGTTCTTTCCCCTCCGGTGAGAAGATCACCGTCGCCGGCCACCCGAAGTTTCGGTAGCGCTCTTCGAGGTCGGGGCGCTCGTCGACGTCGACCTTGGCGGCCAAAAACCGGGCGTCGAGGCGGCTTCGGATGGCGGGGTCGTGGTAGGTCACCGCCTCCATCACGTGGCACCAGTGGCACCACTCCGCCGAGTTATCGAGGAGGACGAACTTCTTCGCCGCCGCCGATCGGACAAAGATTTCGCTGTCGAAGCTCTCCCAGGCGAGCGGTCCTTTGGGGGCGGCCGCTTCCGGCGGGGGGAGCGGCGCCTCTGCCACAACCGGTGCCGTGCGTGCGGCCGTGCGGGGGCCGCAGGCGGTACCCCAAACCAAGGCCGCGCCAACGAAGGCTGCGCCAACCAGGAATCCAAAGCGATTGGCTTTCACGCCCTACGCTACGAACGCGACCGGTGCTGGTTACCGGGCGGGGAGCAGCGTCGCCGTAAAGCTCGGACGCAGGTAAAACCCTCGCGGAATCGTCGCGAGCGTCTCCCCTTCCGGGCCGATAAACGTCGTTCGCACGCTGCCATCGCGTGCTTTTGGGCGCACTTGGAGGGCGGTGCCGAGGTGGGCGGTCACCGCCTCCGCACGCCCCCGCGCAAAGAGGCCGACGACTTCATCAAAATCGGCGCGCAGCGTCGCCTCCTGATCGGCGGTCGGAGCCCACAAAAATGCGTGCACAATACGCCGATCCCACCAATCTTCCGGGGTCGCGTCGAAGGCGACCCACAGGACGTTCGCAAGCTTTTCGCGGACCCAACTCGTCTCCCAGACGAGCGTCTCCGTTTCGCGCAGCGAGAGCCGGCAGACGTAGGTCGACTCCTTCGGGCGCCCGCGCGCGTCGAGGGGAATGCTCTTTAACTCTACGCGAAGACTTGGGAAATCGTGGCGTCGCCCCTCGTCGCCCGGCACGCTCCACGCGAGGTCGTCGGGGGTCGCGCCAAGGGCCCGCTCCAGGAGCTCCCCCTGCTTCCCTTTCGTCCGCCGGGGGTCGTCGTCGAGGCTCGTCCCGAGCGCCGCCGCAATTTCTCCAAGCGTCCGCCCGACGAGCTCCCGCGCCCGAAGGGCGAGCTCGTGGGCGTCCCGAGGGGCAGGCATTCGGCGGAGGGCCACCGCTCTGCTCTGCCACGACGGCTGCTCAGTTGTCGCCGACTTCCTTCTTCAGAGCGGCGATGAGCTTGTCCCGTTCGTCCTTCGGGAGCGCCCCCTCGTAGGCGTAGCGGACCTTCCCATCGGCGCCGACGAGCACAATCGTCGACTTCCCCTGGGTGAAGCCGGAGGCCTTGCGAAAGCTGCCGTCCCAATCGATGTAGATCTTCGAGTTAATCTTCTTTGATTCGCTACGGATCGACGACTTTACGAAGGCGCTCGCCGGCCAGTAGTCGTAGCCTTCGACGTCTGCGATCGGAATGAGCGCGACCTTTGTGCGGTACTTCTCGCCACTTGCGAGCTTTCCGAGATCGTCCTTCAAGTCTTTGTTCTGCGTGGCAGACCCTTTGTCTTCGTAGACAAGGAGCATCGGCTTCCCGTTGACTGCGCGCGTATCAAATGCGTTTCCGTCGGCGTCGACGACGGTCCCTCCTGGCCGCGCCCCACCGACGGCGGGGAGGGCCTGCGCATCGGTCGCGAGACCGAGCACAAAGGGGACGGAGGCAACTGCGAGAAGGAAATGACGTCGATCCATCGCCGGGTTCGATGCGCCATCGCCGAAGCCGTTGCGCATGAGGTTCGTCCGCGCCCCAAAAAAGCAGCGGCTGCGCACGATTCGCCAAGGTTGCGGAAACGCCCCGACTTCGTCGAACATCGAAGCGTTGTGACGCCTAGCTCTGCCCTCACTCTTCGCGAAGCCCCGCGAGCGTTCGCCTCCTACCCGGGGGGGGCCGCCGACCTCGCCCGCTGCGAGGCGATCTTGCGGCAGGGGAGCAAGAGCTTCCACGCCGCCTCCCTGCTCCTCCCCCAGCGGGTTCGCCAGCCGGCGCTCGCCCTATATGCGTTCTGTCGGGGCGTCGACGATGCCGTCGACGACGTCGACCTGCACGCGAGCAAACGCTCCGGCGAGGCCTCTACGGAGCAGGCGATCCGCGACGCGAAATTGCAGGCCTGCGAAACCCTCGAACGACGCCTCCGCGCTGTCTACGCCGGGTGCCCCGAGGACCGCGGCGTCGATCGCCTCTTTGCGTCGCTTGTTGAGGAATTTTCCTTGCCGCAGGCCCTCCCGGAGGCGCTCCTCGATGGCATGCGGTGGGACGCGGAAGGGCGCACCTACGAGACCCTCGAAGAGGTCCACGCCTACGGAGCCCGCGTCGCCGGGACGGTCGGCGTCATGATGACGATCTTGATGCTCGGGCCAGCTCGCCCCTCCGAGGGGCCGGCGCGCCAGGTCCTCTACGCGCGCGCCGCCGACCTCGGGGTCGCGATGCAGCTTACAAACATCTCTCGCGACGTCGGCGAAGATGCCCGCATGGGGCGCGTGTATCTTCCCGGTACTTGGCTGCAGGATGCAGGTATCGATCGGGACGCTTTCCTTGCGAACCCGCGCTTTTCGCCGGCGCTTGGGAGCGTGGTTGGCCGCCTGCTCGATGAAGCGGATCGCCTCTATGTACGCGCAGATGCAGGGATTCCTGGCCTCCCAGCCTCCTGCCGCCCGGCGATTCGGGCCGCCCGTCACATTTACGCCGCCATCGGCACCATCGTGCGCCACCGGGGACTCGACTCGGTCTCGTCGCGGGCATCGACATCGACGCTGCGCAAACTGGCGTTGGTCTTCCGCTCCCTCTTTCCGAGCCGGTTCCCGCCGGAGGTGCAGACGGCGCCGCCGCTCGCCGGGACCGCCTTCCTCGTCGCTGCGAGCCTCCCCTCATGAGCGTGGAAGATACACGTATGCGCGACAAGCTCCGGGCTCTTGCCGGGGCTGAGCTCGTTGAACGTCTTGATTTTCTTGAACGTCGGCAGCAGCGCCGGCTCCCCGATGCGCCGCTGCCGGTCCCCGCCGTCGACGATCGCCTCGATGCCGACGTCATCTTTGGCGGCGGTGGACTCTCGCTTCTCATCGCCGCCGAGCTCGCCGGTCGCGGGATTTCCGTCCTCGTCTTCGAGCGCGCCCGCGCGGGAACCGCCCACCGCGAGTGGAACGCGAGCCGCAGCGAATTGCAGGTCCTCGTCGATCGCGGCCTCCTCGACGAAGCGACGCTCGCCGAGATGATTGTTGCATCCTACAAGGATGGGTTCTGTCGGTTTCATGGGGGGAAGGCCGACCACGTGGTCGCTGGGGTCCTCGATCAGGCGATCGACGCCGGAGCGCTCGCCGCCCACGTCCGCGCGGTCGCCGAGGCGCGGGGCGTCCGCTTTGTCGATGGCGTCTCCGTCGACGGCCTCGGTCCCGGCGAGTACGGCGTCCGCGTCCGTGCGAAGCGCCTCGGGGAGATTCCGCTGGCTGACCAGGGAAAGCCTGGAAAAGACGCGGTTTTCGCCCAGGGGAAGCTCTTCGTCGATGCCCGCGGAGCCAGCTCCCCCTACGCGACCGCCGACCTGCTCTGTCCGACCGTCGGCGGCGTCCTCCGCGGCCTCCCCGAAGGGGACGGACCGAAGCGCTGGCGGAGAGACGTCGGCGAGATCTTGGTCACCACCGAGGGGATCGTCGACGGCGTCCAGCACGTATGGGAAGGCTTCCCTGGACGCGACGGCGAGCTCACAACCTACCTTTTTTACTACGCAAAAGCGGCGAAACTTGCCGGGCGTCCCCGGTTGCTTGCGCTCTACACGCGTTTTTTTGAGACGCTCCCTTCCTACAAGGACGGCGACCCGACCCTCGTCCGGCCGACCTTCGGCTACATCCCCGGCTGGTCTCGCCTTACGCGCCCCGCAGCCCCTCCGCATCCCCGGGTGGCCCTCGTCGGCGATGCGGCCGCTCGGCAATCCCCCCTTACTTTTTGCGGGTTTGGGGCGATGCTCCGCTCCTTCGTCGGCGCAGCCGATGCCCTCGAGAAGGGGCTCACCACGGGGCAGTTGCCGCCGTCGATCGTCGACGACGCCGAGGTCCACGCCGGTACCGGCCCGCTCGCCGCCCTCATGGCCGACAGCGGCATGCAGGGGGACGCGCTCAACCATCTCTTGGACGATGCCTTCGGCGCGCTCGCCGACGCCGGCAATGAAACCTACGCATCGCTCCTCCAGGATCGCATGGGGCGCGCGGCGTTTCGGGCCTTCGTGCTCCAGACCGCTGGTCGTCACCCGCGTGTCTACGCCGACGTCTTCACGAGCCTCGGTCTCGTCGACGCCCTCCGTTGGGGGGCCAAGGTGACGACCGGATTCGGCTGGAAATCGTAAGAAAAATAAATCGTTACGCGTGTTCGTTTAGCCGAAAGAAGCCGTAGGGGGCCCGATGGCCCTTCCGGTGGTGGAGCAGGTGGTGGTCGCGGACCTTTGCGAAATAGGCGAAGCGAAGCAGGCCCTGCACCGGGAGGCGCCCATGGACGAGGCCGTCGTGGACAACGAAGTAGGCGATGCCGAAGAGGGTCATGCCGAGGCCTACGCCAAAGAGCAGTTCCCGCGCGACCCCTTCCGGCCCGCGGCATCCGTAGAGAATGAACGCGATCGCGATCGGCGCATGCAACGCCGAGAGGGCGTCGTTCGCTTCCCACCAGGTTTTTCGCGGCCGATGGTGAGACCTGTGTACTTTCCACAGAATCCCATGCCAGACGGCTCCGTGAAGGAACTGAGCCCAGAACTCCATCGCCACCGCCACCACCAACGTCGTCCCGATCCAGAGCGCGATCTTCATTGATACCTGCCTCAAAAAACCGCTGGTTCGAAGCCTTCTTTGCCCACCATGCACGGGGAAGAATCGCGAAGCAATTCAGCGAAGTTCGCGCCTTCCGTGCTTCGGAAACGGCGGCGATTGCCCGCGAAACACCGCTCCTTCTCGTGAGCAACCACACCGCCTGGTGGGACCCGCTCTTCGCGATCTGGCTCTCGAACTACATCCTTGGCGTCGATGGTCACGCCATGATGGATGCCGCAAACCTCCGTCGGTTGCCTTTCTTCGGCAAGGTCGGTGCCTTCGGCGTCGACCTGACCGACCCCGCCGACGGCGCCCGCGCCCTCCGCTACGCGATTAAGCTCCTTGGAAGGAGCCCCACCTCACACGCGCCCGCCGCCTCGCGAATGGTCTGGATCTACGCGCAAGGGGCCGAACGGCCGATCACCGAGCCGCTCGTCTTTCGCCCTGGCGCCGCCGAGATCGCCTCGCTCGCCAAGAACGCGGCGGTCGTACCTGTTGGACTTCGCTACGAGTTTTCCCGTTCGGAAGCGCCTGTTGCCTGCCTCTCCTTCGGCGAACCGCTCGTGCGCGATGGCGCAAAAGGGCGCGTCACGACCGGATCGCTCGAGGCGGCCGTTTCCGGGGAACTTGCACGCATCGACGGAGCCCTCCGGGATGGATCGTTCTTCGGCGATGGCGCGACCTGGGCGCCGCTCCACATCGCCGCACCTTCGCGGATCGGGATGCTCGCCGAGCGACTCCTCGCGTGGCTCACAGGCCCGTCTGTGCGCGCGTTACCGGCTCCGTAAGCTGCCCACCGGCAAACGCCCGCCTGTTCCCCCGCCAGGAGATCTGGGCGGCGGTGAGGGCACGCCCCCAGGCGACGAGAAGGACGACGTCGGCGATGAGGGTGTCAACGACGGCATTTGCAAGAAATACAAGGAATTGGGTCTGCGGACGGTGGCGCCGTGCCGCCAGCGAAACGGCCAGTCGTGTCCCCGTGGCGAAGGCGAGCGGCCCCCACGCTCCGAACGCGATGCACGCGACGGCGAGCAGGGGGAACCCGGCCAGCAAAAGCGGGTAACTTGCAAGCAATGCGGGCCGCTGCAGGCGAATTACTGCGATCCAGCGGGCGTACCTCGCGACGACGGCGGCGACGGAACGCCCCTCGGGGAAGGCCTCGGCAATGAAAGGATGCACACGTTTCCCGGAAATGCGAAGCCGGCGGGCGAGCTCCATGTCCTCCCCCAGGAAATTTCCTAGCGCGGCGAAGCCCCCCAGCGCCTCAAGATCGCTGCGGCGGATGGCGAAGAGCTTGCCGACGAGCCCCGACGGATCGAGGGGGGCGAGCAGCGGAAATGCGTGCAGACTACCGGCAAGTACCGCCTGGGAGAGGCGATCGCCGACGGTTCGCGGGACGCCGACTTCCACGGGGGGCGCCCACACAACGGCGCTGTTCGGATCCTCGCGGAGCGGCGCGACGAGCGCAGCGAGGGTGCCTGGCGCAAGGCGGACGTCGCTATCGGCGACGACGATATACGTGCATAATGCAGGAAAGCCGAGCGCCTCGGCGGCGGCGAGCTGGGCGACTTTCGGGTTTGCCAAATCCTTTGAAGGATTCGTGATTTTTTCATCGAGGTGCGCGCGGGCGATCGCCGGTCGCGCCCCGTCGTCGGCATTCGCCACGAGCGCCCAGGCATCGTTCGCCCCGTCGGTCCGCCGGAGCCGGTCGGCGAGGCCCTCCTCGGCACCGGCGCAGGGGCGCAAGAGGAGCGTCTCTTCGGACGCACCGCCTTCGCCGGTTCCGGCCGAACGAGCAAGCGCGCCAAACCGAAACGAGCCGACGATCGCCTTCGCCGCCGGCCCGAAGTAGGCGACTGCCAGGAGCCAAGGCCCAAAGAGTGCCACCGAAATCACCGGTGACGACGCATGCGAAAGCCGATCAAGAACTGGCACCAGCGCGCCGAAAAGCGATCGAGATTTACCGTTTCATGGACCGCCTGCATCCGGCGCCCGAAGAGGGTCGTCTCGACGAGGGAGCGCGCATAGAAGGGGGCATCTTCCATCGTTTCAAGGACGCGCGGCTCCCGGCCGACGTCGCAGCGGATTGCGCGATCCATCTGGAAGAGGGTGCTCGGCAAGAGGCGGCGCGGCGGTAGCGTGCAGTCTGCAGGGAGATCGTCACGGCCGCTCCGAGCGATCGTCTGGGGAGCTGCATTCGTGCGCGCCGTTTCCTCACCGCCTTGGGCGCTTCCGGGCGGACGAGCAGCTGCGCTATCTCGCGGAAAGGTATCGTAAATAACGACACGATTGCCGGAGTCGTCTTCCGCGCGGCACCAGTCCCAGCTTGCAAAGCCGCGTTCGAGCGGCTCGTCGCCGTCGTTCCCGTCGACGTAGCCGGAGCCTCGGAAATCGAGGCGGGGCTCTTCAAAGAATGCCTCGCAGCGTGCGACCGGCGCGTAGGGGGTCCACCGATGGCGGCCGGCAGGATCGAGGGGATAGACGTCCGCGGTCGGCTCGGGAAA
>JAAFHJ010000193.1 GCA_013298325.1 Myxococcales bacterium
GGCGACGATCTCCCTGGTCGACCTGCCCGAAGGTTCCCTTGTCGCCCTCGACGACAAAGATTTCGCACCTGCCCTCCCCTCCTACCGGGTTTCGAACGGCGTCCACCGCTTCCGCGTGCGCAAGACGGGCTTCGCAGACACCCCGAAAGACGTGAACTGCGACGCCGGCCAGACCTGCCGGGAGTCGGTCACGCTCCTGCCCAAGGTCGTGCTCGATCCCGAACACCCGATCGGCTCCGGAGGCGCTGGAAATGGTTCCGGAAACGGCAACGTCGGCCCCGCTCCGCAAGCGCCCCAAGACACCTGGATGAAGCCGCTCGGAATCACCCTCGCGGGCGTTGGCGTCGTTGGACTCGGCCTCGGGATTTTCTCGGCGGTTCAGATCGCCAGGGCTGATGACAACGCGACTGGTGGTTGCTTCGTCGGCTCGAGGTGCGCCGACGACGTCAAGAAGGCCGAGAAGTGGGTCACGGTACGCCCGGTCGCGTTCATCGCCGGCGGCGCCCTTTTCGCGACGGGAGCCGCGCTGTTTTTGCTAGCGCCGAGCACCAAAGAGGCCCCGAAGGGGGCAAGCGTTCGCTGCGCGCCGACGCTCGGTGGCCTCGGCTGCGCAGGGACCTTCTGAGCGAAAAAGCGGAAACATGAGCGGGCTCCGTGCGATACTGGCCCGCTGTGAAACGCCTCCTTACGCTTATCCTCGCGGCGACGGCCTGTACTTCGCTTCCTAACGTCGAGCCTGCCCCCGTCGGCGACGGCGGGACGAGTGACGCCGGGGTAGACGCGTGCGCGGAGTCGTTGGCGCTGCGCCTGCCGCAGGGGGCGATTGCTGCGCGCGGGGACGTGCTCGGAACGGGCCTAGCGTACGTCGAGGTTGCGACGCTGGGGCCGACGGCGACGGAACCGGCGATCGCGTGGGTAGGTAAGTGCCCTCCGTACCAAAAAGCCGCGATCTACATCACCAAACAATCGTCGCTCAAAGGCGGCGACCTTTGCGCCGGGGCAGATCGTTTTGGTGATTCCTCGTTTGACGCGCCAAGCGACATAAAGCCGGTGCGATTGATCCCCAACGATCGAGTCCCGACCTTCATCTGCGCGGTGTCGGCGGCTTCGACGGTTCCGGCCCTCCCAGAAGTAGGCGCCCTTGTGTCCTGTTTCGGAAACGGACGCGCCGATGTTCGTGTCTTGCTCGACGACTTCCTAATCGCGGCGTTTCGTTCAACCCCGCTCAGTCGGTCGTCGATTCGCCTCGTGTACACGAACGGAAGCTCGGTTGTAACGCGCCTGATCGACGACTCTAGCGGTACGCTCATCGCGAGCACTCAGACGAAAGTGCGCGATGTCCGACCCGACGGGGAGAGTGCCTCAACGTCGGGCTTTTCTCCGGACCTGCTGACAGATGAGGCAACAAATGAAGCCGAAGGATTTCTCGAAGTCGCTCAGCAAAATGATCGAGTCGCGCAGTTTCTCCGCTACCGTGCGAACGGAGCGCCGTTCAAAGAAAATACGCCCTTCGAGTTGACGACCAATGGCGTTGCGGCGCCGAGGGCGCTCTCGTTTGGCGAAACGGGCACCGTGCCGATCGCGAGCCTTCTCGGCTTTGAAGGTGGCACCCGAACCAAGCGGGCTGGGGTTATCATCCTAAATCCACGCGGGAAGATCTCGCCGACCAAGTCGCAAACGATCACCTACGCCGTCGACTTGAACTCGCAAACACAGCTTGCGGCGCTCGGCGCGGAGTCCGGCTACCTCGAAAAATTCGCCTTCGCGTCTTCGGTGGACCTGTCGGCCGGCGCGGCTCTCGTCATCGTACGCGGCATTGAACTTGGGTCTGGGAAAGACGTGTCGGCCGTGGTCAAGCTCGGAAGCCCGCAACTCGCCTCCGCCACGGCGGACAACGCTGCCTTCGTACCGGAAAAAATCCCTCCCCTTCCGAGGACCTATGGCATGGCAATCGGTACCTCGGGGCGCGGCCTGCAAACGACGTCTTCGGGGTATCTGGCCATTCGCTCCGAAGACGCGGTGAACTGGACCGAGCGCCGTTGCGAACGAGGGGTCGTGGCGGCGTTCCCGGTCAGCCTCAAGTAACCGTTCACCGGCCGCAGGCGAGGGTGACCGTCGTGGAGACGTTCCGCGTGCCGGTAACGGTGGCGCGGCCGGTGCCGTTGAAGGTGACGGTCACCGTGCGCCCATCGTCGGGATCCTCGAGGACGAGCGTCCCGCCCGCTTCTGGGCACGATCCTTTGCATTTTTTAAAACCGGCAATCGTCGTCTTCAAACGCCGTTCCCCGTAGGTGCCGCTGCTCGTTCCGTCGATGGTGAGGCAGGCGTCGCTGGTGTCCCAGGTGAAGACCTTCTCGTTGGAACGGTCGACACTTACTCCGTTTCCTGTCGTCCCTTTGACCGATCCCGTCCACTTGGCGGTGCGCTGGGTGCCGCTCGCGGTGACGTCGGCGGCCGCCGACCAATCGTAGCTCCCCGCATTGATTTGGAGGCCGGTTGCCGCATAGTCGAGGTGCATCGCCGAGGTGCCGGTGACCGCCCAGGTCACGGTGACCGCGCCGGTGACCTTCGCGAGCCCCTTCGGCCCTGTGCAGCCGTTGAAGAGGTAGGTCACCTTTTTGGCGGCGACGTCGTTCGTCACGGCGAGGCAGCCGGCCGGGGCGAAGAAGGCTTTGGCGCGGTCGCCGATCTCGGCGGGAGTAAGCGCCCCCTCGACGAGCGCAGTGGCCGGCTGAAGCTCGCCAGAGGCCCCTTCGCCGACGAGAACCTGGGAAAGCGCCGCGACGTCGTTCTCCGCTTCGGCGGTCTGTGTGCCGTCGGCTGCGAGATCGAGGTCTTTGGCGGCGGCGCACCCGGCGAGGGCGAAGGCGCCCGCAAGCAGGGGGATCATTGCGGCGAAGCGATGTTTGGTCGATGCAGAATCCATAAGACCTCCCGTTGTGACGAATCGGCGCGCGTGAACCTAGCCGCCAGAATACCGCTCCGAGAGGAAATGACAGCCGCCTCAGGGCATGTTTTGGTGGCGACCGCCGTGCGTCCCCCCCTTCGAAGTGCCCTCGCGGCGACGCTCGTGCTCACACCACTTGGGCTTGCGCTCCCCACGCGCGCCCGCGCGGGAGACGTTGAATTCACAAGCGATTCTTCCTTCCAAGCCTACGACGTGCGGAGCCCCAACGGGCAGGCGGTGCTCGTCCGTCGGCGCTTCACGACGAGCATCGGCGTCGAGAGTTTTGACCTCTTCGGCACCGTCGATGCCCCGCGCCCCCTCGTGAAGGGCGGTCGCGAACGGGCGGAAGAGACCGGCGCGCCGAAAGCCGAATACGCCTTCCGCGCACGGCTCCGCTACGACGGTGATGCCGGCATTTCCGAGCGCGAAATCAATCCAGGTAGCCCCTCCAATTTTCTTCCCAATCTGTTCCGGAGCCGCTTCGACTTCCCCTACGGCTACCTGGAAGGGCGCAATCTCGTCGGTGGGCGCGTCGGCTTTCGGATCGGGCGGATGTACCAGGTCGATCCGCTCGGGTTCTGGAACTTCGACGGCGCCCAGGTGCGCGTCGCCCCGCTCCGGATCCCGATCGCGTTGACGGCGCTTGGAGGCGCAGAAGTTCGTGGAGGGCTTGCACTTTCCAGCCCTCGCTTCGAAGCGGAAGGGGCCTACCGGGGGGACCGGAGCGGCCTCGACCCGAGCGTCCAACCGGCCTACCAGCAGGCGGCGCTCGCGCCGGCGGCCGGCCTTGGGCTCGAGGGGACCTTCGCAAGACACGTGCATGCTGCACTTTCTTGGCGGAAGGTTTGGAACACCGGAGTCGCCTCGACGAACCTGTTTGAGCGCGTCGATGCGACCGGCGGTACCCCCATTGGAAATGGGGTCTCTTCGGGCACGACGGGGACGCTCGTCGACGGGCTCCGCGTCTCGACGGAGCGCCTCGGCGGGACCCTCGGCGCAAGCTTCGGGGACCACGGCGGCGGTCGCGCCGGGGTCGTCTGGGATGTGCATTTTGCACGCGTTCGGAGCGGCTACGCATCCCTCGACTGGATGCCGACGACGAAGGCGACCCTCTCCCTCGACTACGACTTCGTGCGCCCCTCCTACGACGGCGATTCCATTTGGAATTTCTTCGCGGTTTCGCCGACCAACGACCTCGGCTTTCGGGCGAGCTTCGCCCCCTCGCGGGCCCTCTCGATCGCCCTCGGGAGCCGGCTCCGCGCCTTCGGGAACGACACGACCGCTTCGCCGAACCCAGCATTTTCCCAGGGGGGACCGGCGACCGGCTACCTGCCGGCGACGGCGCGCATGTACGCGACCGGCGGAAATGTCGGTGCACGCTACACCTATGGTTCGTGGCGCATCGGCGGGCGCGTCGACGGTTCCGCCTCGCCGGACGCCTCCCGCATCGGCACCGATGTCTACGTGGAGCGCCTCTGGGACGACCGCTTTATCACCGCCCTCCGCGGCTCCCTTTGGCGCTGGCACGACGGCCTCCGCGCCGATCGTGACGCGACAAGCGTCGGGTGGGTCGGCTCCTTTGGCTACCGGTTTGATCCGAGGACCCAGGGGCGGATGGAGGTCGAACACAACGTCAATCGGCTCTACGGCGGGCGCTTCCGGCTCCTGTTTGTCCTCACGGTGGCGGTGTCGAAATGAAGCGCGCAGAGCCTCTTTTGCTGGGTGGCCTCTTCGCCGCCGCCTTCTGGGCCCTCGCCGGCGCCCCTCCGACGACCGAGCCCGAAAACGTGCAAGATGCATCGGTAACTTTGCAAGACGCATCTATGCAGGATGCATCTTTGCAAGCTCCGCGTGCCGACGAGCGATCCCCGGTGATTTACCCGGCGCAGACGATCGCGCTCCACTTCGATCACGACAAGCACCTCGCGATCGCCGGCGACTGCGTGACGTGCCACGCGCAAGCGAAGACGTCGCGCCGCGTGAGCGACTCGCTGATTCCGACGGGGCGGGCTTGCGATAGCTGCCATAGCGTCGATCACGGCGATCTCAATTCGGTGCATTTTACGCAGGAAAAGCCGACGAACACCCCCATCCCTGCTGGCGGTTCCGGGCGGACGAGCACCTGCGCGACCTGCCACGTCGGGTGGGTCTCTTCCGATGGCGGAAAGGTCGCCGCGAGTCGGTTCCCGACGCCCCACCTCGGCGCGAGCGACCACGCCGTTCATGCGGCGCGCAACATCGGCTGTGCCCAGTGCCACGGCTCGATGAAGGGGGTCGGCCTCGCGACCCGCGACCAGCTCCCGACGATGGAGACCTGCCTCCGCTGCCACCAGAACGGGAGCGAGGCGGCGTTTTCTCAAAAAGTGCAAGGACTTCCCAAAGGCACCTGTACGACGTGCCACGAGGCACGGACGGAGAGCAACGGCGCCGTCGCCAAGGAAGGGCAGCGCCTCGGCGGGCGGATGCGGGTCGTCTTCCCCGAGGGGACGCTCCTCCCGCCGATGACGATGAACGGCGCCGGCCACGACGTCGACTTCCTCGCGCGCCACAAGTTCGTCGCTGGGCTCGATTCCTCCCTCTGCGCGAACTGCCATACCGATGCATCCTGCACCGATTGCCACGACGGGCGCGTGCGGCCGCGGAACATCCATCCGAACGACTACCTCTCGCTCCATGCGACGGAAAGCCGTCTCAAAACAACGACATGCACCTCCTGCCACCAGGAGACAAACTTCTGCCTCCCCTGCCACCAGCGCCTCGGGATCGCGTCGAGCTCGCCGCTGAACCGGAAGGACGCCTCCCGCTTCCATCCGCCGAAGGAGACCTTCTCCGACCTCCCGCGGAAGCCGGGGCACCATGCGCAAGAGGCGGCGCGCAACCTCGATAGCTGCGTCTCCTGCCATACCGAACGGGACTGTGTCGCCTGCCACGGTGCTGGCGGTCGCGGGGGCGGCTTCGATCCGCACCCGGGCGGCTTCGTGGCCCGATGCGCGACGCTTTATGCGCGAAATCCGAGACCTTGCCTCGTGTGCCACGAACCGGACAGCCGCGACCTTTCGACCTGCCGCTGAGCTCACCCCAACGACCAACAAGTTGCCAAATCGGCCGGGGACCGGTATCCCAAACGGTCCGCGTGGCGTGCGCAAGCCCCTTCCGGCCTGCGACGGACTCAACCGGATCCGGAAAAGGAACTGCTGTGAAAGAACTCGTTCGCCTCTTGCTCGAGAACCTGGTCCTCGATTTCCAAGGGGAAATCACCAGTGAAATTGTCCGTCAGCACCTGCGCGCCGACGGGAGCAAAGAGGCGAAGGCGCTCCTCGGAAAGCTCGTCGCCGACCAGGGCGTCGATGACCTCCTCCTCGTCCTGGCAGACACGCTCAAGGAGCGTATTCGCACGGGAATCAACGAAGAAGTCCTCCGCGAAGAGCTCTCCACCTACGCCGACTCCTGAGCGCGCGCGCCTCCGCAGCCCTCGCTGCGGAGTGCCCCCTCCACCGACGAGTCGAAGAGACACAATGCCGGCAATCCCTCGCACCTCTTTCGTGCTGGTTGCCGGTTTTTTGCTGTTTGCCTGTGAAGATACCGGGGGCCTGTCGGCGGTCCCTCAAACGCTCGATCCCGTGCACGTCACCGGAACGAACCTCGTCGACGGCGAACTCCGGGAGCCTGAGCTTCGCGTCCGCTTCGATCGGCCGCTGTTGCCGATCAGCGTGCTCCGGCAGTCTTTGGTCGTCGTCACGAACGACAATCGGAGCGTCGAGCCGCCGGTCGTCCGCTACGACCCGGTGCTGCGCGAGATCGCGGTCGCGAGCCCGTTTCCTCCAGGAAAAGAATGGCTTACCGAGGGGGGCTACTACCGGCTCGTACTGGGCGTCCCCGAGCAGGGGGCGACGGTCGGCGGGGTTCGCGCCGTTGATGGAGGGACGCTTGCGCGCAACGCGACGCGGACCTTCGGCTTTGTCGTCCGGACAGCACCGACGCCCACGACGGCGACCGACTACTGCCGCGACGTGCAGCCGTGGCTCACCGCGCGCTGCGGAAGCTGCCACGGGGCGAGCGACGGCGTACTCGGGCTCGACGTCACGAGCCCAACAGGCCTCCAGCGGACGGCGATCGGCGTCGTCGCCCGGCAGACGGCGAAGGGTCCTACGGTCGGCGGGACGGAGCCGAGCGCCCTGGTGCTTGCCCAAGATCTTCCACGCATTGCCCCGGGCGATCCGTCGCGCAGCTACCTGATTTACAAGGCTTTTCTCGGTGAGCAGCCGCGCTCCGCTTCGGTGTCGGTCGGGTGCCCCGCGACGCCTTTTTCGGAGGCGGAACGAGGGGAGCCGCTCGCAGACGGCGACCGAAGCGCCCTCGCCGATCACATCCCCGGCGGGGCGATGCCGCCCACCGGCCCTGGCGCTACGCGGGACGAACTCCTCCACCTTAGCCGCTGGATCGCGGCGGGGGCGGTACTCCCGTCATCGTGCGCCACCTGCAGGTAGCTTCGTTTTCCGAGATGTTCAGTGGCTATAAGCGCTTCGCAACAGTGCGAACACCACGACGCCGGTCACCGAGACGTATAGCCAGATCGGGAAAAGGAACTTCGTAATCTTTCGGTGAACGGTGAAGTTCTTCTGGAAAGCGTAGTAAAAGGCCGCGAGCGCCAGCGGAACGACCGGGATCGAAAGAACCACGTGGCTCGCAAGAAGAAGCAAATACGCAAGCTTCGCGCCGCCAGCACCCGGGTACTTCGTATCGCCGTGGACGTAGTGGTAGGCGAGGTAACCGACGAGGAAGAACGTCGAGGAGGCGAAGGCGCCGAGCATGAGCGCCTGATGTTGCGCCTGCTTTTTCTGTTTGATGGCGAGCACGCCGAGAACAAGCAGAACCGCCGCGAGCCCGTTAAAGCTGGCATTGATTGCCGGCATGAACGCGAGCGAAGTAGCGTCATTGTGCCCCTGGCGAAGCAGGAGCAGGTAGGCCAGCAAGGAAAGAGCGGCGACAGAGACGACGCCGTTGATGATCCAGAAGGGGCGATCGTTCTTTTCGGGGGCGGCGACGTCCATGGCGCCGCGTCCTAGTGCACTCGACGACGATCGGCGAGGGGCACGAACGGAAGAAGGCCCCTGGGGAAGGACCCCGTCAAATCGGATCCCCCGTTGCCCCCGAAGAGCTGCGAGACTCCCAGCATGACCTTGCACGTCTGCGGCGCTTGCCGGCGCCATCATCGGGACGAGGGGGATGGCAGCTGCCCCTTCTGCACGGCCCAGCGGCCCGGCCTCCGCAACGCGTGGGCACCGCTTGCAGCGGCGATCGCGCTCGCCGGCTGCCATCAGGAGGACGACGGGCGGCGCGCGGTCGCGGTCTACGGCGGGCCGACGCCACCGCCCGCACTCACCGCCG